>CAYXYA010000113.1:3208-6540 GCA_964469185.1 uncultured bacterium
ATCCAGGTTCTCCATGTCCCTCAAGATGACCGCCTCGCGGTAGTCGTCGGGCAGCTTCAGAAGCGCCGCCTGGATAGCGTTGTTCAGCCCGCTGCTTTCGATCAGCCGAAGAGAACCGGCTTGCTTCTTATCCGCGACCCTCTCCCAAAAAGAGGAGCGGTCCTGGTCTTTCTCTTCCGGCGCCAACACCTGCACTTTCTCGCGGTTCTTCTTGGACCGGATAGCGTTCCTGGAGAGATTGGCGGTGATGGTGTAGATCCAAGTGGAAAGAGCGCTGTCGCCCCGAAACTTGGAAAGGGATTTATAGACCCTCAAAAAAACCTCCTGAGTGACATCCGAAGCGTCAGTTTCGTTGTTCACGAACCGGTAAGCCACCCGGTACACCATCTGCTCATAGGCTCTCACGAGCTTTTCAAATCCCGGTTCGCCCAAAAGCGCTTCTTGAACCAACTGGCGTTCGACCTCCTTATCGACCTTCGGCAAAGCCGGTGAGGATAGGAAAGGCCTGGTCCACCTATGCCAGAGCTTCGGTCGACAGGCTATCTCTAATAGGTTAGACACCCACCGGGGCAAAAGGTTCCCGGGGGCAAAAGGGATGGGAAAGGATAGGGAGAGGGCGAACATGGGCCTCAGTTTAACACATCACAAAGAAGCGACTTGGCCGCGAATTAGCGCGAATGAACGCAAATAAAGATGAAGCAAAGACTTGTTTTGATTTTAAACCTTTGAATTTATAGCGAAAATTGGCGCAAATTTGCGGCTAAGAATCTTTGGAACCTTTTGGAACCGCCTGTGTCTTACAGGAGGTAGCAATAATCCAATCGGAGGTGACGTATGGAGTCGATATTGAAAAGGGCGCAAAAGCCCCAGTTCAAGGCTGTAGCTGAAGGCATTACCTGGCTGCTCACTTTTATGACGGTGTTGTTGTTTGTACCCCGGGCCTTCGGAGCGGAAGTCTCCGCTTCGACCCACCCCAAACTGGTGACAGTGTTCCCCAACGGCGCCAGGATCACGCGCGAAGGGATCATCAAACTTCCGGCGGGTTCCAGCGAAGTGATCTTCGCCGACCTTCCGGCTTCGATCGTCGAGTCCTCACTTCACTTAACAGTGGACGGACCTTCAGGCACCAAGCTCTATGGTGTCTCCATGCGCCGCGAGTACACGCCTCATGTGGTCGAGAGCCGCACCCGCAAATTGAGCGCCCGCATCCAGGCGTTGGAAGACCAAAGGACCGATCTGGCGGACCATATCGCGACCCGCAATACCGAGATGGATATCCTCAGGAACTTGGTCAACCAAAAACCCGGCGACCATAGCAATACCCATCCCAAGAACATCACCGAGATCACCGAGTCCGCCGAAACGATCGGCAAGCGCATCGCTCTTTTGACCGCCCAAAACCGAAAGGACGAACGGACAATGCGGGATCTGAACTATAAGGCCACCGCTTTGCGCAATGAACTTTCCCAAGGAGGTTCAGCCGCCCGCGAGAAACGCGCCGCCGAAGCCGACTTGGAACTCGCAACCGACGGTTCCGTGCGTTTCACTTTGACTTATCAGATCGCGGGAGCTTCCTGGACGCCCATTTACGACTTGCGCCTGGACACCGATGGTGAAAAACCACGCCTGGACCTTTGCTTCAACGCCAGCGTCCGCCAGAGCACGGGCGAGGATTGGAAAGATGTCGCCTTGACCCTTTCCACCGCCCGCTCGACCCAGGGGACCCAGGTTCCCGACCCAACCAACTGGTGGTTGGATTACTTCAACGCGCAAGTGCAGATGTACCGCAACAACTATTCAGTTTCGAATAACGCCCCAGCCCCGGAAATGAGCCGCAAATCGGCAGCCATGTTCCTCGAAGGCAAGGACGATGCCATGGAACCGGCGGAAGTCGTCATGGCCAAGACGGTCGAGGCCACTTACTCGATGAACTTCACCGTTCCCCGCCACCGGGACGTCCCGGCCGACGGCTCCGACCACCGTGTCAGCGTCGTGCAGGACACGCATCCAGTCGAGATCGCCATGGTCATCGTGCCGCGCCTTTCCGCGGCGGCCTACTTGCAAGCCAAGATCACCTACGGCGGCGACCAGATTCTCCTGCCGGGTGTGGCCCAGCTCTTCAGGGACGGCGACTTCGTGGGAACCGCCAACCTTCAGGCGACGGCCCCGGGCGAGATCATGGACCTGGCTTTTGGTCAGGACGACCAGATCCGCGTGGAGCGCAAACTGGTGGATTCGAAATCGGGCAAGACCGGCTTCTTCGACCCCAAGGGCGAGAAAACCTACCGCTGGGTCACGACCTTGGCGAACTATCACACGGGAGTCCGTACAGTGGAAGTGCAGGAGCAGCTGCCCCGCCCGCGTCAAAAAGATATCAAGGTGGAAACCACGGAGATCCTGCCCAAGGCCGAGGTGGAAAATCCGGACAAACCCGGCCTGGTCTGCTGGAAGATCGACCTGAAGCCGAAGGAAAAGACCAAGGTCACCTTCGCCTACAAGGTGAACTACCCGCAGGGCACGCAGGTCTCAGGGTTGGAATAAAAGAAAACAAAGTCGAACCGAAGGGCCGGGAGCGATCCCGGCTCTTTTTCTTTCTCCCTCTTTCACAATAGCTACGGTCAGTAATTTTTTCTTTTTCGACCTTCTCCAACGAAGGTTTTTAAAGAATTAAAAAACACCCTGCCCCTTTCTTCGAAAGCCCCTGCCAAGTGGCCCGCCGGGATCTTTTCAAGTGAGCGAAAGCGCCCCACTGGGGGATGGGTGGAGCGAAACAGAGGTCCTCACAAACTATATTCCCAAACCCCGTGGATGGATGAGGGTTGGAGAGGAAAGGGGCAAAAAAGAAAGCTGTTGTTAGTGTTTTTTTCTGCCCTCTCTGGCTCTAGCCGCCATGAGGCACGGGGGTCTTGAGAAGAACTTTTCTAGATTGGTTCCGCTCCACGCATTCCCGAATGGGACCCTTACGCTCAGGTGTTTTGGGTCCGATCGACCTTTTGGTAGGGGCAAAAAAGAAAGCTGTTCAGGGATTTAAATATATAAGTCCCCGTGAACCTCAAGTCCTAAAATGCAGGACCGTGACCGCCACCAAAAAAACGAAGCCCATCAGGCTCGACAATAGGACGAACGGGCCCATGAACTGACCGTGAAAGGTCTCGTAGATAGCTCCGGCACCTAGCACAAGGCCGATGACGCCTAAGGTATAATTCCGCGCCTCACGAATGATATAGCGCCCCCGCTCATCGCCCTGCTTGATCGTATCCAGGAAATCCCCCGCCCCAAAACGGACCAGGACGGCGATGCCCCAAAACAAACCGAGCGGAAAAAGGGTCATG
>CAYXYA010000114.1:0-6480 GCA_964469185.1 uncultured bacterium
GCGGAACTGGACCGTGATCTCGGCACTGCTGTTGCTCGTGCCCTCGCTCGGCCTCGCCTGGGCGGTCAGCGATCCGACCACCTCCTACGGCGTGCTGCTCGCGGTGGCCGCCACGGCCGGCCTGGGTGGTGGCAACTTCGCCTCCAGCATGGCCAATATCCAATATTTCTTCCCCCAGCGCAAAAAAGGCCTGGCATTGGGGCTCAATGCCGCAGGCGGTAACATTGGGGTCAGTGTCGTTCAGTTCGTGGTACCGATGGTCATCGCCGGAAGTATCTTTGGCTCCTGGGGAGGGGCGGCCCAGACCGTCAACCTGAACGGCGCCGTCAAGTCGTTATGGCTCCAAAATGCCGCTTTAATATGGATCCCTTTCATCATTACCTCGCTCTTCACCACTTGGTTTTTCATGAACAATCTCAAAGTCGCTAAAGCGTCGCTGATTGACCAGCTGCCGACCCTCAAACGCAAACACAACTGGATCATGAGCTGGCTATACCTGGGCACCTTCGGGTCCTTCATCGGCTATTCCGCGGGCTTCCCTCTTCTCATCAAATCGCAGTTCCCCGGCGTGAACCCCCTCCAGTTCGCTTTCCTGGGACCTCTCGTCGGTTCCCTCATCCGCCCGATCGGCGGATGGCTTGCCGATAAAGTGGGCGGGGCGGCCGTTACCTTTTGGAATTTCCTGGCCATGACCGCGGCCCTGCTGGGTGTCATTTATTTCCTGATCCACAAGACCGACCCGGGGGCTTTCGGCGGTTTCTTCTGTATGTTCCTGGTCCTCTTCTTTTGCTCCGGAATTGGCAACGGCTCCACCTACCGGATGATACCCATCATTTTCCGCGTCGAGAAATTGCGGGGCTTAAAAGGCGTCAAGGTCGGTTCTCCCACTTACGACCAGGCGGTACAAGCGTCCAACAAGGAATCGGCCACGGTCATTGGATTCGTGGCGGCCATGGCCGCTTACGGAGCTTTCTTCGTGCCGAAAAGCTACGGCACCTCCCTTGCCCTCACGGGAAGTCCACTGGCGGCGTTGTTCGTCTTCCTCGCCTTTTATGTGACTTGCATTGGAGTGACCTGGTGGTATTACTTCCGCAAGCGAGCTGAAATATCCTGCTGACGGAATAGGCCTTACCAGTAGCGGTTAAAAATATCATCCTCGTTTCGGACCCCGAAGCGATGAACCTGGGAGAATTTATGGAAAGTTCAAAGTTGAGAAAGTTAGCCTCAAGCGTTGTATTAGTGATGGTTTTAATGACGGGACTTTTAGACAAAGCCCAGGCGGAAACGACTCCGCCCGTTTGGAACGCCCTGCTCCAGACCCAGGCGAGCCTGACGGGCAGTGGCACCTTTCTGAATTTCTATCTCTCGCACGTTCGTATCAAAGGCACTTTCGCCGTGGATGTCGAGGATACGCTGGTGATCATGCCGGAGATGGCGGGCGGCTTCACCCTGCTGGATGCTTACGCGCTCCATCGATTCGCCGACATCCAGGGTCTGTCGGTCATGGCCGGCCAATTCAAGGTCGCTTTCGGCGACGACCGATACCTGACACCCGGCCAACTCAAACGGGTCGCTTACGCGGGCGTCGATTCACTGGTACCGGGCGGAGCTTCCGCGAAGGCCTGGGACTTGGGCGTAGAAGTGCGGGGACAGATCGATTCCCTGACGCTCCAGGGAGAACTGATCCAAGGCGCGGGTCCAAACGCGGCGGCCGACCTCAATAACTTCAAGGACCTCGACGCGAGAGTCGAATGGAAGTCCCCGCAATTCACCCTGGGCCTGTCCGATTACTACGGGCGGGGCGGGCAGGGCGCGGGTTACATTTACACCACGGCGCAGAATTGGTTCGGGGCGCATAGCCGGTGGATCGCGGGGGCTCTGGATTTCCGCATGGAAGCCATTTACGCGCCAGCCCACATGGAAGGTTATCTTTTCCAACTTTCCGACAAACCCCTGGACGGTTTCGAACCGCTAGGATGGTATGAGATGCATCTCACCAACAACGTCGTCACCGCTCAGAACCTGGGCGCGGGGTTTAACCTTTGGGCGGGCGACAAAACCCGTATTTCGCTGGACCTTTCGTTCATCGGTTTGACCGACATCTTGAGCGTGAACCAGGAAATACTGCAGATTGAAACTATATTTTAGGAGCGACGGTCCATGAAAAGGATCCGCGATAACTTCTTCACAAAAAATTTCTTGGAGTTAATCATTTCAACCCTGCCACTTCTTGATCTTCTCCACGAAAGAAACCACCAGATCCTTGGCGCTCTTCTCGCTCTCCGATTCCGCGCTGACATGGAATAGGGCCATATCGGCGTCCGGCAGGATCATAATGGATGAACCGTTGCGGCTGATCTTCACGCCGTCGATGAGCTCCCGTTTGTCATTCGCGGTATCCTCAATGAGGTGGCGCATGATGGTCCCCTTCATTTCCCAGGAACAAGGCACACGCTGGGCGTACTGCGCCTTCTTCGGGATCTCCTCCAAGTAATGAGAGATGGGTTTGCCTTGCCGAGCGAGGAATTCCATTAACTTCGCCGTGGACATCATGGCGTCCATAAAAGGGGCAAAAGTCGGGAAAATGAACCCTCCGTCTGGCTCTCCCACCAGGGAGACATCTTTCTGGGTGGCCGCTTCCATGAGGGAGTAATAGTTGATGCGGGTGCGCCGTACGGAGCCTCCGTTGGCCTTCGCCAGATCGTCCAAGGTTTGGGAGCTATGAACCGGCACGACCGTCTTGGCGCCTTTTTTGGTGAGGTATGTATATAGAGAGAACAACGCCAATAACTCTGTCCCGCCCAAAAGATGGCCTTTTTCATCCACTACGAAGATCTTCTCCGCGCCCGAATCGAACAAAACGCCGAAATTCGCCTTCAAAGTCGGCACGATATCGGACAACTGCTTCAATGACGCTTGGAATTCCTCAGGAGTTTTGGTGAGCTTGGTCTCATCCATATAAGCGTTCAACCCCACGACCTCGCAACCCAACTTGCCTAAAAGCCAGGGGAAAATAGGAGATGCCGCGGAAAAGGCGTAGTCAATCACCACCTTGGGTTTGTAGTCCACGATGGCTTTTTGGTCGAGCGCGCCCAGAAAACCCTCGTGATAGAACTCCAGCATCCTGTGCGGGAACACCAACTCGCCCGTCTCTTCCATCGTGGCTCGGCGGAAATCCTCGCGGTAAAAAAGGTTCTCGATCCCCTTTTCCTTGCTGGAAGAAAGAGCAAGTCCCTGGCCGTCAAAAAATTTGATGTCGATGTTCTGTTTGTCGAAGGGACTCTTGCGGGTATGCAGGCCGCCCGCGTCAGTGAGCTTCGGCACAGCGTAGCGCGCCACCGAGATGGGCATCTCTTGAAGGTCATGCACGTTCACACCCGAGGAAAGGATCCCCGAAATGAGCGCGCGGTTGATCATGCGGCTGGTCTTGTGGATGTCACGTGCAGTCAATACGGTGGAGCCCTTCGGAAGGGACGCGCCGTAAGCGGCCCCCAATTTAGCCGCGAACTCGGGCGTGATATCGATGCCCGCCATACCGGTGACGCCATGCTGTCCAAAAATGGAACGGGCCCACCTGTCGCCCCAGATGAGCGAGGTGGAAAGATGCGCGCCATCCTCCACTACTTTGTTGGGCCAAACCTTGACGCCGGCCTTCACCACGGATTCTTTTCCGATCGTACAATTGTCGGAAATGATAGCGCCCTCGAAAATGCTGGCCTTTTCCTGGACATCCGTGCCGGAGGAGATGACGCACTCATGGATGCCGGCCTCAACTCCGATGGAAACGTTGTTCCACAAAATAGCGTCCACTAGTACCACGCCTTCTTCCACCTGACAGCCGTCGCCCAAGACCGAATTGGTGATCTTGACGTTCTTACCGATGTTGCAGCCCTTGCCGAGCACCACCGTGCCGGTCAAATGAGCGCTGGGGTCGATGTGGCAATTCGCGCCAGCCCAGATCTTCTCGCCCATTTTTTCCATCCGTGTTCCCGGCATGGTGATCTGCACTTTTCCGGCGAACACATCCTGATGGGTCAACCGGTATTGATCCAGATTCCCAATATCGGCCCAATAGCCCTGGGCCACATAACCGTAAAGGGGCATCCCGTTCTTGAGCATGATGGGAAAAAGGTTCTTCGAGAAATCAAAGTCGACGTTCTCAGGGATGAGGTCGAGGACTTCGGGTTCCAAAATATAGATGCCTGTGTTCACCGTGTCGGAAAACACCTCGCCCCAGCTTGGTTTTTCAAGGAAGCGCTCGATCTTGCCGTTCTTGTCGGTGATGACGACCCCAAAAGCCAGTGGGTTCTCGACCCTCGTCAGGATCATGGTGGCCTTGGCTTTGCTTTTTTCGTGGAATTTGATGGCCGCGGTCAAGTCGAAGTCGGTCAAAACGTCGCCCGAGATGACGACGAACCGTTCCTTGCCGATCATGCTCTGGCAATTCTTCACGGAGCCGGCGGTGCCCAGGTCGCTCTCGGCGGCTTTGTACTGCATCTGGATGCCGAAATCCGCGCCGTCGCGGAAATACTCAGTGATCACCTCGGGCTGGTAAAAGACCACCCCGATCTGGTCGGTGAGTTTGTGCTTCTTGAGGAGGTCGACGATGATCTCCATGATGGGTCGGTTGACCATCGGGATCATGGGTTTGGGAAGGTTGATCGTCAGGGGCCGCATGCGGGTGCCGAATCCCCCGGCCATGATGACTGCTTTCATGCCAACTCTCCTTAACTATTCCGTGCGTCGAGACGCGCGGAAACGTGAAGTTGGTATAGCACCGAGTCCAAAATGTTTATTTTAATAGAGGCTCGGTGCATACCGATCTTCCTTTCGAAAACCGCTTGGAAAAAACTGAATGGAGGGTCATTTTAGCTTTTTTGAGGCCAAAATAGAACTTTTCTATTACCGGAAGCGCTGGCAAAATAGGCGCCCTTGGCTTGCCCTGAGCGGTTCGAGCGCCTCACCGTCCCGAGCAAAGCGAGCCGAACGGGCCCGCCCGCGTAAGTAAAAGAAGAAGTGGCCTTGCATTTTAAGGAACCAAAACCCATCGTAGTGATTCGCACTTAATCTTAAGGAGACTTTCGCATGAGCTTTACCGAACAAGATGTTTTGACCGCGCTCAAAAAAGTCCAGGACCCGGACCTGCATCAGGACATCGTCTCCCTGGGTTTCATCAAGAATATGAAGATCGAGAGCGGCAAAGTCAGTTTTGATATCGAGATGACGACCCCCGCCTGCCCCGTCAAGGACCAATTCAAAAAACAAGCCGCCGATGAGGTGGGAAAGATCTCAGGCGTCACCGCGGTGGACGTGAACATGACCTCCAATGTCAAACAAGCCCCAACAGGGATCAAGAACGTCAACATGCCTACGGTCAAGAACATCATCGCGGTCGCTTCGGGCAAGGGCGGCGTGGGAAAAAGCACCGTCTCCGCTAATTTAGCCTTGGCCCTGGCCAAAACTGGTGCCGCGGTGGGACTCATGGACGCCGACGTTTACGGTCCCTCCATTCCCCGCATGTTGGGCGTCATGGGTAAACAACCCGAAACCGATCCCATCTCCAAAAAAATGATCCCCTTTGAGAAACATGGCATCAAGTTCATGTCCGTGGGAATGCTCCAAGCCGAAAGCGACACCGCTCTTATTTGGCGCGGCCCCATGGCAAGCAAACTCATTCAACAATTCCTAGGCGGCGTCGAGTGGGGAGTTTTGGATTACCTTCTCATCGACCTTCCCCCGGGCACCGGCGACATTCAGTTGACCTTGACCCAATCCGTTCCTCTCGCGGGCGCGGTGATCGTGACGACTCCACAGGACGTGGCCAGGTCCATCACTCAAAAGGGACTCCGGATGTTTCAGCAGCTGCAAGTGCCCATCATCGGCGTCGTGGAAAACATGAGCGGTTTCGCCTGTGAGCATTGCCATGAAACCACCCACATTTTCAAAAAAGGCGGCGGAAGGGTAATGTCGGAAGAATTGACCGTTCCCTTTTTGGGAGAAGTTCCCTTGGAGGCCATCATCGCCGCCGACGGTGATTACGGCGTGCCGACCGTCGCCGCCCATCCCGATTCTCCTTCCGGTAAAGCTTACGACCACCTAGCCAAACAAATGGCCGCCCAACTTTCCATCATCAACAACGCCACCAGCAAAGTCACGGCCCGGCCCAAGGAAGTGAATACGAACGATTCCCACGTCACGATCATCACCTGGGAAGACGGCAAGATCACGCGTTATCCCAACCGGTATTTGAGGAGCATGTGTCCCTGCGCCCAATGCGTGAACGAGGTCACGGGCGAACGGATGGTCCGCGTCGATTCGATCGACCCCGAGGTGCGCATTATGCGCGTCGCCCCCGTAGGACGTTACGCCCTCCATTTCGAATGGTCCGACGGTCACGGAACGGGACTTTATTCTTTCGATACCCTCCAAAAGTTGGGCGAATAATTCTAGACATATTCATTACCTTTGCCCGCTTCAACG
>CAYXYA010000115.1:0-6477 GCA_964469185.1 uncultured bacterium
AAAAAGAAAAAAGCACTAAACGGAACATTACGAGGGAATTAAATATGTAATTCCCAACGGGAGTCTCTTTACAGTCTTTCGGTGTGCCTGTATCATTTTTCCGCTGACACCCTGTCGTTCTCCACGGGAGGCTTTCATGACCACTCAAGCGACCACCACCAACTATGTCTTTGTTTATGACGTCTTCCTTAAAGACGCCGTGAAACATGTCAAGATCTTCCCTTATATCAATACCTGGGCGCGGGCCGAAGTCGCCGGTAAATTGTACCAATTGCCCACCGGTCTTCCGATATTGGTCGAGGAAGAGGGCGGCAAGGTTTACGGCGAAGTCATGACATTTAAAGAATTGGATACGGTCCTGGCCATCATCGATCCACAGGAAGGCTACCGTGCCGACGCGCTCTCGAATAGTCGTTTACTGCGCGAAGTTCGCGAAGTGACGATTACGGCGACGGGTGAGAAAGTACAAGCCTTTGTTTATATTTTTCCGAAGGACAAGTTCAACGCCAAGGAAATGTACGCGGTTTACGCCCATGGCGGCGACTGGCGTAAGTTCGTCATGATGCCGAGGTTCGACGGCTACGAGCACTGATCACCATCGTTCATAATTTTTGATTATGAGTTAACTCAAGGGCGTGGGCAACCACGCCTTTCTTTTTTTATCTCCCCGGGGAAGTGACATGATCTTAAAGATCGGGTTTCTCTATTTTGGTTTTCTCGCCTGGGGATGTTTAGCTCTTCTCCCGCTGGTTTCCCTCCAAGAAGTAGGACAAGGTTTTTACCGGTTCTTCGGGTTTCTTTGCGTGGCTCTTCAAACGCTGGCGATAGGATTGGCTATTGTGGGTGGTTCAACTCAAGATACTCACTATCAAAATTCAGCTCTACTCTTAGGCGTCTCTCTATTTTTTACTCTTTGCTTCACCATCGCTCTTCGTATCCGCCGCCCATGGTTCTTGTGGGGTTGTTTTTGGTCGGCGGTCATCACGGGAGCCCTCGCCATCGCCTATTTCCCCTGGGTGGGGGACAATCGATGGTTCTTGCAATCAGCGCATGCCCTCATCTCGGCGCTGGTCTTAGGCGCGGTGATCCTTGCCATGATGCTGGGACATTGGTATTTGGTAACGCCGAAACTTTCCATCACCCCCTTGAAGCGGTACTCCGCTAGTTATATTCTTCTGACGGTCTTAACGGCCTTGGAACTACTGTTGTATTACTTCCTATATGTGGGTTTCGGAGATCAACCCAGCACGCCGGCGGGGAACTTGCTTGTTTATCATGAGGTAATTTTTCTTTTGTTCCGGGTAGCATGGGGGATCTTACCGCCACTGGGGATGGCCTATTGGATATGGACGACCGTGAAAATGAAATCCACCCAGTCGGCCACGGGTATTCTTTACGCCGCGATGGTTTGCACGATGATCGGCGAGGGGATGGGAATCTATTTATGCCTCTCGACCGGTGTGCCATTTTGAGGATAGGAATCCATGGAGATTAATACTTTCTGTCCCGAATGCGAAAATGGCTTGTTCCTCAAGGAACTACCCGAACCGGGTTTGATCGCCTGTAAGCATTGCGGCAAGGGCCGGGAAGCGGCCGGAAACGGTGAACTGGACGCTCAGGGAGCCATTGCGCGCTGCGGTCTTTGCGGGTGCGCAGAGTTTTACCGTCAGAAGGACTTCAACACGAAGCTGGGTTTATGGATCGTGGTCTTGATCGTGGGGATTGCTCTCATTTTCAATCATTACTTGATCCAAATTTTGGTGGCGGGAGCCATTTTAGACACTGTCCTTTATTTCGCTTTAGGCGACATCGTGATTTGTTACAGCTGTCGTGGTATTTACCGCGGGCTGCCGATATCCGGCAAAGTGCAGGGTTTTGATCTGAAGATCCATGATCAGTATGAATTCAAACATAAGAAGCCAGGAGAAACTTCATGAGCGAAAACAGACCCAATACCAATCCCGAGAGCGGACCGCTTTACGCGCCTGAGTCCGGTTTTTCCCTCTTCTTGAAGTTGTTCATCGTACCGGCCGCGATCGTCGCGGTCGCGCTCGGCATCTTTTTTTTAGGCACGATGGCCCTTCAACATCCCAAGACGGCGGGGCAATATCTGGAAGAACTCAAGAGCGACAGTACCAGTCGGCGTTGGCAATCGGCCTACGAACTTTCCCGAATGTTGAATCAGGGGGAAAAGATCCAATTCGACGAGGCTCTAAAGGCTCAATTGGTGCAAACCTTTGCGGATTCGAAAAAAGATGATCCCCGAGTACGGGAGTATCTAGCCTTGATCTTGGGCCATTTAAAAGAAGCTTCGGCGGTTGCGGTTTTGTCCGACGCGGTCCATGACGAAAACACCGATGTAAGGATCTATAGTTTGTGGGCTTTAGGAAACATTGAGGATCTCAAGGGAGGCGAAGCGGCCTTGTCCGCTCTGTCCGATCCTGACGCGACCGTCCAGCGGATGGCCGTTGGGGCTTTGAGTTCCATGCGCTATGGACCGGCGAAATTTTCGCTGGAAAAAAACCTCGAAAGCGGAAATCAGGGCCTTAAATATGATTCAGCCGTGGCATTGGCGCGGTTGAAAGATGAAAAGGCTGCTCCGATCCTGTTGGAGATGTTGAATTTAAAGACCACAGACCCGAAAGAGGCCGAAATGACGCAGTCGGCCAAGATCGCGGCTATTGAGAGCGCGATGGAATTGCCCAACGTGTCTTTAAAAGCGAAGGTGATCGACTTGAGCAAAAATGAATCGGATATCAAGGTCCGCGAAGCGGCTTTGTCCGCGCTGAAGAAATAAAGAGATGCTGATCTCGGATGTTCTGATCCAGGGCCACCATAATTTAATTTTAGACCCGCCTGTTATTCAACCTGGTTCGCCCGTGATCTTGACCCTGCACGGTCTGGGCACGAATGGTGAGGACCTTGCCTCGCTTTGCGAGGCCCTACAGATCCCCGGATGCCGCTTTGTCCTGCCTGATGCCCCCCTGCACCTGCCTGGTTATCCTCCGATGGCTTACGCCTGGTATAACTTCGAGCATCATGATCGGCATGAGCTTGTTCAAAGCCGGGAGTATCTTTTTAAAGTGATGGATCGTTTTGCCGATGACCCCAATCTGCGTCCTGCCCACGGCCATGTCAAAGAAGCGAAACCGATCGTCGTCACAGGCTTTTCCCAAGGCGGGGTGATGTCGCTGGAGGCGGGGTTGAACTATAAAGGAAAAGTTGCGGCGATCGTTTCCATGAGCGGCTATATGATGGATCCTTATGAGACGCTCTTGAAAGCTCAAGCCCCTTTTGACACGCCTATTCTCCTGGTGCACGGCACAGGCGATGAGGTCGTGCCGGTGGAAGGTTCCCGCCGCGCGGCCAAGGCGCTGAAAGAAGCGGGATACGATCCGATCCTCAAAGAATTTCCCATGGGTCATCAGATCACCGAAGAGTCGCTTCAGGCCGTTCATGACTTTTTAACCTCGGTTTTGCCCCGTTTTTAGTAGTCTTGAAACTGATCCTAGCTATTTGTATCTTAAGCCTCGTTTCAATTTGAACTTCTCGCACCTCGGAGGTTTTCCATGATGTGGCTTCGCCGGATCGGCTTGTTCATGCTCGTCAACCTGTTGGTGGTCCTTACCATTTCAATATTGCTGAACCTTTTAGGGGTTCGGCCTTATCTGTCGCAAAGAGGCATTGATTACAACTCTTTGATGGTCTTCTGCTTGGTCTGGGGTTTTGGGGGCGCTTTTATTTCTCTCGCTCTGTCGCGCTGGATGGCCAAGATGATGATGCACATCCAGGTGATCGACCCGGAGAATCCCGGTGACGCGGACCAAAGATGGCTGCTTCAGACGGTCCACCGTTTGGCGGGCAAAGCCGGGTTGACCACTATGCCGGAAGTCGGTTTTTATGAAAGTCCTGATCCTAACGCTTTTGCCACGGGCCCTGGCCGCAATAGCGCGTTGGTCGCGGTTTCCACAGGTCTCTTTGAGCAGATGGGAAGGGATGAGATCGAAGGTGTCTTAGGCCACGAGCTCACGCACGTTATGAACGGCGATATGGTGACGATGACACTTCTACAAGGCGTGATCAACGCCTTTGTCATGTTTTTCTCCCATGTCATCGCTTTCGCGCTTGCGCGAAATAACGATCGTCGTGAAAGTAATTTTGGAATGCAGTATCTCGTTACCATGGTCTTGGAAATGTTCCTCGGTATTTTGGGAATGATGATCCTTATGGCTTTCTCCCGATGGAGGGAATTCCGGGCCGATGCGGGCGGTGCCCGCCTTGCGGGACGCATCAAGATGATGAACGCTCTGAAAGCTTTAAAACAGATGCAGGAGAAAACACGGGGAATGGCTCAAATCCAGGCCGAACCCAAGGCCATCGCGGCATTCAAGATATCCAGCAGGGATGGGATGTTCTCCCTTTTCGCCAGTCACCCGCCTTTGGAGGAGCGTATCGCGCGCTTGGAATCCGGCATTGGGGGAAGTTCGATCGTCAGTTAAAAGTTGAGTAATTTTAATCGTCAAAAGGCGGCTCTGAGATTCCCAGGCCGCCTTTTTTATGAGCGAAGCGCGCCCTGAGCCTTTGACTTTTAAGTCGGAGAATCGAAGGGTTTAGTCCTGGAGTTATCCACAAAAAGTTCGACTCAAAACACCTGATAATCCTGCTAAGGTCATTTTGTGAAAGCACGTTCGATAAAAAACTGACACAGGGCTTTTTCCTCTAATTTAACAATATTTTTTTTGAACGATATTTGGCTGGGTGTTATAGTTTTCTGCCTTTGAAAATATTCAGCCACCCCACCTAATTGGAAACTTTATGAAACCTGTATCACATTTATCTTTCCTTTGGTCCCTTCCTGCAATCGTTTTTAGTCTTATTTGCTTTCTTTTCAATAATCCGACGGAATCCTTTACCAAAAATCCACTTAGGCAAACCGCATGAAATTTAAAAAAATTATTTTAGCTTTAGTGTTTTGTTTGATTTCGTCAAATGCCATTTCTGGTGGCGTATTCGACATCCTCGATGAAACTGTGAAAGGTCTACTGAGAAACTTTAAGCTGAACATTACGATCAATGCCATCCCGTTCAACATTTGGCAGAATGTGACGGGTGTCAACGTTGGAACAGCAATGGGAGATGCCCAGACTACCGTCACGGATTTTGATTACCACCGTAATGGTTTTCCTATGAAGTATGAAAGATATTTCCACAATGGCATCAGGTCGCCTTTGGGTGAGCTCGGCGATAACTGGATGTCCAATTATGATCTCTCAATTTTGTATTCTTCCTCGATGGACAATACTAATACCCATAATCGTCTTGGGCCAGTTGTTGCTTTTGTTACACCACACGCAGTTTGGTTTTTTAAAACAGATAATTTTGGAAGCAGTTTCCAATCCCCGCCAGGCTGTTATTACACAATGACTTATTCCCAACCCGATCCCCTTAAAATCGGGACGTTTACCGTCACGGATAAATACGGTGTTGCATATACATTTGAACCTAAAAATACGTCGAATTTAGCAAGTTTAACAAAAATGGAAGATTTGAATCACAATACGGTGTTGTTGACTTATGAGTCATATCCCTTATTTACGGATAGTTGTAACTCCGCGAATAATAAGCTTGGCGACAGGTTAATAAGCGTTGATTCCAGTTCAAATGATTTTCACATTTCTTTTACATATCTAGATCAGTTTGAAAATTTATCATATTCCAACGGGTATGGAGACTGCGAGACATCAAGAGACGCAACTGGCAATCGAATACAAACGATCACTAATTCTGTCGGCGATACAATTACTTTTTCATATGAACTCGCGGAAAATGATGGTCCCATCAGGGAAGTTACGCGGGCACCTGTTGGGCTTAATGCGACCTATGACTATTACTACAATCCACTTGTGAATAACTTAGATACGGGTGTGGGTTATAGCTTCACCTATACCTTGGCAAACATTACCGACCAAGCGGCGCCACCAGGGCAAAGAAATGTTACCTATATCAGCAAATATGGGAAATCCGATTATGAACATTTTGAGAAAATCGGTCAAACGACAGAGGTTAATAACCCGATTATGAAAATCCTGAATGGTAAAGGAGAAGTTATGTACTCATATAATTATACGACTGATTCATCGGGCAATTTCATTACGGCTACTAACGGACCTCATGGTCTGATCTCGTCGGATGTTTACGATCCTTCGGCAAGCCTTATCCAAACAAGATTTACCATTGACGGCCATCCTTACACAGAAAAATATTTCTACGATGACAATCATTCTGTAACTCTTTTCGTAGACGGCAACAACCATGGAACAACCATGACCTATGACAGTTTGGGAAATATGACTTATCTCAAACGGGATGGAGATATTAATGCGGCCACATTCGTTTATGACGGATTTTCGGGGCTTCGTTCCAGTGTGGATATGAATTTGGTATCGCGAACCTATGGTTATGACGGCAATGAGAATT
>CAYXYA010000116.1:0-6461 GCA_964469185.1 uncultured bacterium
GGAAATTGCCGCCCGGCTGTCCCTCCCGAATGATGATCTCGCCTTTCATGAAATTGTGGACCATCCCCAGGGCGAAAATTTGATTGATCGCCTTGTTATCCATGCCCTCAAAAAGATTCACTTCCTTTAGAAAATTTGAGCCTTTGGATTCTTTTCGGATGATCATTTTTTCCTCCGAGAGATTTGGGATTTTTACTGCGGCCGCGCCGGCGCCCCTCAGTTTCGTCCATCTAGGGTTTCTATCATACTGTCTTCGGCAAGGATTGGAGAAATGAAAACCCGGCGATTTCCGCTTTTTAATTGGCAAAAAGCTTAGTTCCCGCCGCTCCCGCCCTCAACGGACTGGCCAATTACCGCCCCGCCAAAATGCCGGATCGTTTCAACTAAAGCCCGGGAAATACGGCGCGATGGTTCCCTTCTGAGTGAACTGCATTCACAGGAAAGCGCGTCGTCATGCAGGGTCAGATCTTTACCATCCTCCGAGAAGGTCAATGGAAAAAGAATACAGACTCCCGGCTTCACGCTCCCCAAGGGTAGTCCGAGATTTTTCTCGACCGTATGTAAAGAACAGCGGACCAATCCATTATTCAAATAAGCAAAGACACAGAGCCCGTCATCGTGCGTGTCGATCGCGTATTGGCCTTTCTCAGCCTCCTCAAAGACATTGGCATATCCATCGTCGGTTTTCAGATGGGGACAGAGCTTTGCCGCTTCGGGCAAGACGGGGATGATCCTTTTGAGCTCCGCTTCACTCACGCAAACGTCATACTTCGCGCAGCAACTCTTCGTACCAATGGGACAACCCACGCATTCATGGTCGATGGAGCAGATCGATTTGTAGTCGATACCGACAGTATTCTGGTGTCGGGGATTTTTACGCTCCAATGGTTTCACTCCTTACCGCCCTCGATCAGATCTTAAAATAATTCGAATAAAACTCTTTTTTGGCTTCCAGGAAACGGTTTTCAGAGATTGCTTTTCGCATCATCAAGGTCACATCGGTCATGAAGCGCAAGTTATGCAGACTTACCAGCCTGAGTACCAGCAACTCCTCCGCCTGGAAAAGATGGCGCAAATAAGCGCGGGTGTAGTTCCGGCAGCATTCACAGGAGCACTCAGGGTCCAAGGGCGAAAAGTCCTGCGTGTACTGAGCGTTCTTTAAAATGATCCGGCCTTTTCGCGTCAAAGCGCTTCCGTTGCGGGCGATACGCGTGGGCATGACACAGTCAAACATGTCCATTCCCCGCTCCACGCATTCCCAAAGGTCTTCCGGAGTCCCGACCCCCATCAGGTACCTGGGTTTGTTCTCCGGCAAATAGGGCGCGGTATTTTTCACCACTTCATAAATACTTTCTTTAGGCTCGCCTACCGAAACGCCGCCGATGGCGTAGCCGGGAAAATCGAGCGCCACTAATTGCTTGGCGCTTTTTTCGCGGAGATGAGGAAAGTTCGACCCTTGAACGATACCGTAAAGGGACTGCGTCCCTTCCCTTCCGCTCTGCCGGTGGGCTTTCAAACAGCGCTCCGCCCAGCGGGCGGTCCGTTCCACCGACTTATCCACATAGTCCTCTTCCGAGGGATAGGGAATGCACTCGTCAAAAGCCATGATGATGTCGGCACCGATCTTATGTTGAAGACCCGTGGCGCTCTCGGGGGTCATCTCCCATTTGCTCCCATCCAAGTGGGATTGGAATTGGACGCCCTCTTCCGTGATCTTCCTGAGGTCGGCCAAACTGAAAACTTGAAAACCTCCGCTGTCGGTGAGGATGGGCTTGTCCCAATGCATGAAAGCGTGGAGCCCTCCGGCTTTCTCGATCAGGTCCGCTCCGGGGCGGAGCATCAGGTGATAAGTGTTCGCTAAGAGTATCTCGGACCCGCAGGCCAGGATATCCTGAGCCGAAAGCGCCTTCACCGACGCCTGGGTTCCCACCGGCATATAGCAAGGCGTTTGAAGGGTGCCATGCGGCAGTTTTAATATCCCATTACGGGCGGACGTCTTGGCGTCTTTGGCCGTTATTTGAAACTCATGAGCGCCCATGCGTCACCCTTTGGAAAACAAGAATTGGAACCAGAAACCAAACCAAACACCCATCACAAGGAATGATAGAAAGCATCCCAATCGAAACGAAGCGGGCTGATAGACCAACATCGCCAACTCTTCATCCTCTCCCAATACCAAACCTCGGAAATCATGATTCACCACTTCGAGAGACGGCGTCTTTCCGTTCACTTTCGCCTTCCAACCTGGGTAGGCCGTTTCACTAGAGACTAATAGAGCCCGGCCCTTACCTTCCGCCCTCAACACCACGCAGGAAGAGTTTCGGGACACTTCGCGAACCGTTCGAAGCGCATAGTGACCCTCCTTGCTCGGATCGTAAATGAAACACACATTTTTCAAGTCAATCGAAAGATTCAAGGCCATCGAATCGATCCCACCGTCCAATGGCTGTACCAAGGCATTCTGGACCGAAAACCATTTTGGCATGCACCCTTCATTGCACCAAAGAGGAAAGGATGAGTCCTTCAATGCCGCGAGGCCGAGACTGGAAGGCATTTGACCCAAAACATAACGAACATTCAAGTAGTCCAATATTTTGTGAGCGCGTTCTTTCGAGACTTGGGTTGGCGCGTAATACCAAGGCAAAAAGCCCTTCAGGAATAAACTGTTGGAATAACAAACCTCCTCCAGACCATAAGCCAGGGGCCAGTTTGGAATGACAGCTGTTTTCAACCGGCCATAGGCATCCGCGACGCTATTGCCTGATGTCGTCCGGTATTGGTCCACAATTTCCGGCGTGTGATAGATCCGTCCGGGCAGCTCGAGTTTCGCGAGGAGCGCTGGCTCCTCATCATAAAAAGACCGATCCATCGAAAAGTGAATGCCCCGAATGACCGGCCCGACCGAAAAAACCATCGCCAACAAAATAAAAGTCCAACGCAGGCGAAGAGAAAAGCGGCCTTCCATTCCCACCAATAACATCAAGAGAAGGGAAAACCAGAAACTCATGAGCACCCAAGGCACACCCCAAGCCAAGGCTGCTAAAAAAGTCGTTATCGAAAGGACGAACCAAGTCCCCCATTTTCCCTCGCGGCTTTTCTGAGCTTTTAACAGATCCTCAGACGTCTTCATGACAACGATGGCCAAAGCGAATATCACCAATGGGATCCAGTACCCGGAGCGAACCACCCATTGATAACCCGGCAAAATGCCTTTGAGCCAACCGCCTACTTTGGCTGTCTCGCCCAGACTCAAAAGGAACAAGGTTCCAAAAAGAAGAACCGCCGTCTTATCCATCTTGCGGCGGGTCAGTCCCCACAACAGCAAAACCACCGCCGGAAGACCTGCGAAATAAACCGTCATGGAAAAGGGCGTTTTCGCGTAAGAAGCCAGGGGATGTCCCAGGTAAAAGGGATTCAGCCAGGTCGCCAAAGCGTTCCAATCCATTCCCTCCGGCATCTTCAGACGCTGTTGAATATTGCTGAGGCGGGAAAATTCCATGAAAGGCAAAACCCACGCCGCGTTATAGATCCCGGCCAGGCCCAATGCCCCGAAAAAGAAAACCAACTTCGCCCTAAGATCTGCCCACCCATTCTTTTCGCCGGGGCCGGTCAACTGTTTGAGGATCCATTCCAAGATCACCGACAAGAACGTGAGATAGGCGAAAACAGGGTAACCCGAAGCCATCTGCATCCCCGCGGTAATAGAAAACCATAGGAACGATGTGCGTCGCCCTTCCCAAATACCGTCCGCGGCCCAAAAGACCCAGGGTATCCAGGAAAAAGCGAAAAGGCCGGTTGGCGACCAGGAGAAGGTAACCAAGTTGAAAGAGAACCCGAAAATAAGACAGCCGAGAAAAGCCGCCGGCCGTGAGAAGCCTCTTGCGCGGGCAAAAACCCAGGTACCCAGCAAAACCCAAAGATGATGCCCCAGTATCAGGCAGTTGAAGGCGGTCGTGGCTCCGAAGTAGTTATAGAACAATAACTTCGGTGGGTAGAGAACGGCGTTTTGAGGTTCCGCCAGGTAAGGCGTGCCGAAACCCGCGTCAGGATTCCACAGAGGGAGGAATCCATTTCGCAGTAAGTCCCCGCCCCATTTCCAAACGGGATAATAGATCTGGGCGTCATCCAAGAAGACAAAGGCGTGACTGAGAAAAAGTATCCGGTAGTGAAAGACAGCCCAAAGAACCGTCAGTAAAAGTAAAAAAGGGATTTCGGGCCTGATCTTTTTCAATGGGCTGCCTATTCATAAGTCGCGTTTTGAACCTGCCCATGATAGCGGATTTTAGACAGCTAAAGGCCCAACAGGTTTTTGAACTATCTTGAATATAAATCGTATTCCCGTCCGGTGTATTAATCAGCCAACCTTTCGGATGATGTTTTGGAAGTTTTATCGTAATTTGATCGCTAATTTTAAAATTCGACGGCACGCATTCGAAAGCCTTCGCTTTTTCTTGCAAAGGTGCATCAGCAAAAGCTATTGAGTGCAATAAGATAAATATTAGTAATGACTTTTTAATAAACTCTCTCCAAGCAATGAAAGATTTTGCGGCTGGCCATCTAGGATTCGAACCAACGGGATTACGGCCAATCCGACATAAACCCAGAGCCAATTCTACGCCCTCACAAAAGGGGGTGCTGAAATTCAGCACCCTCTTATTTTTTCAGCTGCTGAATTCAGCACCTCAAAAATAGCTATTTTTAATGAATTTCAGGGCCAGGTGCTGAATTTTCAGCACCCATTCAGCAGGTGAATGGAACCAAGGAGCCAGGTCGGCCTTTATCTTTTTGACACTTTCGGCGCTTTGAGAGCGAGCGTGACAAACACCGCCGACATCAAGGCCATGATTGCCAACAATACGGTCATCAATACATGCGGACCGATGGACTCGAACCATTGTCCGATCAGCCAGGGAAAGATCATCGCGCCCAGACTGGCGCCGATGAAGAACAAGCTGGTGATCTTGCCGGTCAAGGAGAGGCTCTGCCCCGCAAAGGTCATCAGCGTCGGAAAGACCGACGCCATGAAAAAGCCCGCGCCCGCCGTCCCGGCCCAGAGGACCCAGGAACTCTCAGGCCACACCATCACCGCGCCGATGCTGACCGCGCAGCCAATAATGTCCATCGCCAATATTTTAACGGGGCCCATCCTCGCCGCGATGGGGATACCGACGAAGCGTCCGGCTGTCAAGGCTCCCCAAAAAAGCGAAGTGAGATAAGCGGCGTGGATCTCATCCTCCAGTTTTAAGTTCTTCGCGTAACTGAACACCCAATTGCCGTATCCCAGTTCCAACCCGGAATAAAAAAGGAAGAAAATGACGAACAAAGAAAGCAGGATCAAGTTCACAGAGGGCGCCTTGGTTTTATCCTGGGTATGAATACTGGGAGGGCTCGGCACACGCGTCATCCAAACTGCGATCGGCAACAATAGCAGAGCCAGGATCCAATAGGCCCAGGTGATGCTACCGCCGAATTTCAAGACTTGCGCCACGACCAGCGGGGCAGTGATGGCACCGACCCCGAAGAAAAAATGCAGGGCGTTCATATAGGGACCGACCTTGTCCCCATAGACCCAACCCAAGAGCGTATTCCCGCCGACATCTAACCCCGCCTCGGCGAAACCCATCAACGCCATCACGATCACTAAAACCGTCAAAGAAGTTGTCAAAGGAGTTAAGAACAAGGTGAGCGAGCAGAGAACCGCGGTCAACGCCATGACCGGATGTCCCGGAAGACGGTCGAGCAAATGACCACTCAAAACAGCGCCCAACATATAGCCGATGGGAAAACCCACGAAGATGATGCTGACTCCCTGCAGAGTGGTATGAGTGTTAGCCGCGAGGTTGGAAAGGGTCGGCCCAAGCGCGCCTGCGATCAACCCGACTCCCGCTATGGCGGCGTAGTAGCCGACGAGAGCGGCTTTCGAATGGAGTTTAAAATTAAAGTCTTTCAAGTTCGGATCCTATTCAGCCAAATTCAGGGCCGGCAACAGCGAACAACTTCGAGAGTTCCCGGTTTTTCTTCGGCGAGCCCAAGGTCATCCGATAAAAGGAACGCTCTACCCGGAATCCAACGCCTATGAGCCAACGATAAAAACGTGTCTGATCATAGCGAACATCCATCACCACCGAGCGGCCTTTTAGCCGGAGACCATAAGTTTCGACCAAGCCCCTAGCCTCTTCGAAAGAAGAAGCGGCAATAGGACCCAGCTGGTAAAGATGGTTTCCGGGACGGGAAAAACAGGACCCGCGCGGGCGGCCCTGTTCCGATATCTGCCAAGCGGAATTGGGTTTTCGCGAAAACAAGGACTTTAACAGGCTGGGCCGTTGCGCTCCAAAAACACGGCCATCCAAGCGAACTAATTGAGCCAGATCGGAAGTCTTGACCGGGCTTGGGGCGGTTCCGGAAGATCTAAAACCAGGGAACTTCTTGACCGTCATACGAAGGATCTTGAACTCATCGAC
>CAYXYA010000117.1:0-6367 GCA_964469185.1 uncultured bacterium
CAGTCACCGGCTTCATTAGTCCCGGCGACGCACCATGGCGTGTGGCTTGAGGTGGAGGTCGGAGTACCAGTCGGAGTATTCGTCGGAGTGTTTGTCGCGGTGTAAGTTGGGGTATTGGTCGCTGTATTGGTGGCCGTATTGGTCGGAGTGCCGGCCACACAGTAATTCACGTAGATGCAGTAAAGCGAGTTCCCTCCCGTAGAACCCGGATAGACTCCCGGGAATGCCTGGAAGACGAAGGGGTTCACAAACTGCTCATCTCCAGAAACACCCGTGTTGTACCTAATGCTCGTGTTATTAGGAGCGTTGAAAATGAGCCAATAGGTTACCCCAGCCGACAGAGGTGCACTTGATACCAAAGGTAGAGTATTCCATGCACCGGCGACTGGCGCCATGGTAACGGATTCCGCAAGTAAGCTTCCTGGCACAGCACCACTATTTGAATAGATCGCCAAATGCATTTGTGTCGCGTTGGTCGTGTTGACATAAACCGCCATGCTGAATGCCGTCCCACTCTGCGGGCAGACATACCGGCTTCCATCCAATGAATTACCGATCGGCGCTTGGTTGGTGCCGATGACGGTCAACCCAAAACTGTCCGCGAACCCGCAAGAAGGGGTATCAGTCGGCGTATTCGTGGGCGTATTCGTGGGTGTATTGGTGGCGGTGTTGGTAGCCGTGAGGGTCGGAGTACTGGTCGGGGTTTGGGTCCCAGTGTTCGTAGCGGTATTGACCCCGGTATTCGTCGCTGTATTGGTAGGTGTCATCGTTGGCGAACTGGTCGCGGTAGATGTCGGCGTCCGAGTCGCCGTATTCGTCGAGGTATTCGTTTGAGTGTTGGTCGGAGTGGGAGTCGGCGGGACGTTAAAACGGAAGTCAAGGTCACTTCCACCCACAGTAATCCAACTAGCGCCGTCATCCGTGGAATAAACAAAGTCAGAATTTATCCCATTGTAACTCAGGTCGGTATAAGGAGATGACCCGACTGTGACCCCCGGTGCCGAGAGCGCGTATGCCTTTGTGCTAATTGTCGAAAGAGGTGAAGTAAAGTAAAGCCTATAAGTGTCGGCCGTGTTAAGGGTGACGGGAGAAGATAGAACACCCTGGCTGACCCACGCTTGTGTATTTGTAGGCGCTAAAGTCACCGAAGCCAAGTTAGTGGTCGTAGTTAGGTTCATCAAAGTTCCATATAAACTATCCGCGGCATTCCCAGTTTTCGAGGCGTTCACTTCTATGGAATTGATGACAACGCTTGAACTTCCGGGAACCTTGAAATTTTCACCAGCATATGCTCCCAAAAAGATCGTAGTGTCGATCGCAGGGACATTAGTGTCATAAGTATCCCCATAGTAGGTTCCGTCGGAGAATGTAAGGGCGTAAACCATTTTGAACGTGGTTTGGTTAGTCCAGGGAGCGGGACCGTTTTCAAGAACCATCGCAGGATCGGTAATTTGATCAAAAGGTATGATGCCGCCGGGAGCTGGATCAGTAGCGGAATTTCCAGAAGACAAGACCCAGAGAAAAGTGGTCGCGGCGGGAGCATAGACCGCCACAATGTGATAAGTGACCCCCGCCGACAAACTGACAGATGGCGAGACGACCGCGGTTTCCCAGGCTTGGGTCGTATTCGTGAAAGTGGTAGGCGCTGATTGGCAGATCCAAGTGCCACTGGGCGAACCGGCGGCGTCGGATTGGATACCGAATTGCATGATAGCTTGACGACAGCCGACAACTTTCCCGGAATGCCGATGATACTGACGCTTTTACTGTAAGGCAGGGTGAATCTTATGCCCTCGGCGGATGTGGATGAAGTCATTGAGAGATTCCCGACCCCGCCCCAAAAACATTGATTACCAAAATAGGTTTGAGCAAAGCCATTGGACGCGGAAAAACACGCGAGAATGAAGAAAACCCATCCAAGTAGGTTTAAACGTTTAACCCAATAAGGCATGAGACTCCGAATTGTCAAACCCGACGGGCAGTTCGGGAAGGGATATAAAATTGATGACAAATTTTATCCCTAAAATCGTTATTCGACAAGGTTTCGGAGAATAGAACAAGGCGGGAGAAAAAGCGCTATCTATTACGTTTTGGAGGGTTCAAAGGAGCATCAAAACTAGCATGAAATTTTATTTTTTAGCTTCGATCAAATCGATGAACTTATTGAGGGTTAGCTTGAAATCTTCCGAGATCTTTGTGAATCGCAGACCATATTCGTACCGGCCTTGATTGGGGTTGTTCATGTGATTGGCCCTCACGATCTCCGCTTCTCCCCGCAGCGTGGCGTTGAAATCACTCAGCGGAAATTCCACTTCGACGGTCGAACCGATCTCCGTGAAGTTCTTTGTCGCCAGGAACATGCCCGTCCGTCTCAGGTTCCAGATGACATTGTTGCCGTTATGAAGCTCGGGATCCGGCGCGCTGCCGTCCGGCGAAAAGATCAACCGATATCGGACATGGACCTGTATCGGAAATCTTTCGTCTCTTCGTTTAGTACTAGGGGAGGACTCCATCAGGCAACCTCTTTGTTCTTAAAGATCAGGCTTTTAGGCCTTCGACAGCATAAGCAAGGACTTTTTCGACTTTACCTTTGACCTTGATGGGTTCCAACGCCGTCGCGTTGACTTTATGTTTGACGAGTTCATATGTAGCGGCTGAGATCAATATCTGTCCCTTTTCCGCGACGGATTCGAGACGCTGGGTCAAGTTGACGTTATCGCCGATGGACGTGTATTCCATTCGTTCATTCGAACCGATATTTCCGACAACGACCTCACCGGTGTTGATGCCGATGCCAATATTGACTTCCCGTTTCCCTTCGTTCCTCCACTTGGCCTGGAGTTCCTTCATTTTCGTGCTCATTTCAATGGCGGCAAAAACCGCCCGTTCCGCGTGGTCCTTCATGTCGATGGGGGCGCCATAGACCGCCATGATGGCGTCTCCCATGAATTTGTCGATCGTCCCCTCATATTTAAAAATAATGGTCGTCATGGCGGTGAAATACTCGTTCAATAAATGGACGACCTCTTCGGCTGTCAAAACCTCGGACATGGGAGTGAAACCCCGTATATCCGAGAAAAATACCGTCACGACTTTTTTCTCGCCGCCTAACTTCAACCCGTCCTTGTGTTGAAGGATACGGTCCATCACGTTCTTGGTGACATATTTGGAGAAGGCGCCCTTGATCATCTCTTTTTCCTTCAAAGAATGGGCCATGTTGTTGAAAGCGTCGGTCAAATCGCCCAATTCATCTCTTCGCTTGAGCGTGATCTTCTGGTCGAAGTCCCCTCCGGCGATGGCCGTCACACCTTGCGCCAAGAGACGGATGGGTTTGATCATGATCGTCACAAAAATGATCATGAAAATGATGCCTATGATCAGAAAGGCCACAGTGGTCAAGATGATAGCCCGCGCCACGTAATGCACCACGCGGTTGATGGTGTTCTGGTTCATCCCGATGTGGACTTCGCCGATCTTGTCCTTGTGCCCCTCAGCGGTGTTCAAGATGGGCGCGGCGATATCGTAATAAGTATTCCCGTCCTTCAGATAAGTCTGGGTTAAAAGAGGCTCTTCACCCAACGCCTTGGTTCCCGCCGGATTTTGATAAACCACATGCTCCATGACGTTCTGGATATTGTTATCGGCCATCGTCCTGCCGTTCTTATCCACGATCTTGACGTACTCCATGTCGCCGCTTTTCGCCTGCTTCACATCGGGCCAAAGGTACTTTTGAAGCATTTCATTGAAGACGTTGCTGAATTGAAGGATCTGTTCCACCCAGGGCGGCAGCCCCGATGGAATATCACGAACAGCGGAATCAGCTTTCTCTTTCATGGCGTCATTGGCGAATTGGATGAGTGGAAAGCTGACATTCTCCGCCGCGCCCGTTTGGGTCGTGCCTTGGGAAAGCTGTTTGATCGTTTCTTCCACGCTGTTCGAGGCCAGGCTGGTGGCTTGGCCTTCCGCGCGGTTGATGATCTGATCGACGAGGGTTTGACGAACTTGGGACAGAACGAGGCCGGTGACAACGCCCATGACCAACAAAATAAGGAAGATAAAAACGAGGATGAACTTCATACCCAGGGAAAATAAATGCCGTTTAAGGACGGGCTCAGCCGGTTTAGCTATCGGAACGGCTGGTGTGGACTCGCTCAAAAAAATCTCCCGTCAAATACAAAGGATGGGTTTAACTTTTATTCAGTTTCTCGATGGATTGTAACTTGACCGTGGCCTTCTTGATGTTTTCCTGGGCGTTGACGTTCCCCGGATCCTGCACGAGGCATTCATTCCACTTATCAATGGCTTCATGGATCTTCCCGTTGATGAAAAGACTGACACCGTCGTAATAAAGGGTTTTTGCTTTTTCAGCGTCAACTTTCTGCTGGGACTGCTGTCCCGTCATCTGTTTGACATAATCGTTCGCCGTCTCGTCGCCGGACTTGAGTTTCAAGACCTCCTCAAACTTTGCCTTCGCTTTTTCTTTGTTGCCGCCGTCGAAAAAGGCGACGCCTTCCGCATCGAGGTCCTTCACCTTAACGGTAATGTCTTTTTGCACTTTAAACTTTAACGCCTTCACTTCGGGGCTGGAGGCATTGATCTGCTCCGCCTGCTGCAGGTACTTCAAAGCGCTCTTGAGGTCCCCTTTGGAATAAGACTTCTTAGCTTTCGCGTAAACCGTATCGCTCTCGTCGGATTGCCTGGACTCTAATTGCTTCAACCTCTTTTTGATCTTACTGTTCTTGGGATCGATCTCCCTGGCCTTTCGATAGGCGAGAAGAGCGTTTGAAAAATCCTTTGCTTGATAGTAGTCCTCAGCCTCGGCGGTCAACGATTTGATGCGGTCATTTTTAACAACTTTTAAATTCTTAACGGCCTTTTGAAGGTTTTCATCGTTCGGATCCATTTGCAAACCCAGATTCCATTCATTCAAAGCTTGGATCGTGTTCCCCTTTTTGGCGTAAGCTTTTCCAGCCGCGTAGTGCTTGTCAACTTCCAGCTTTAATTTGGGCTGGGCGTCGGCGATGAGATCCAGGGCCTGTTTGTTATCGGGTTCATACTTCAGGACTTTTCGCCATTCGGCGATTGCGTCGCTGTATTGGTTATTCAAAATAAAGGTACCGCCCTTATCCATATGAGTTTTCGTGGCGGCGGCAATGGCTTGGGCCTGGCCATTCGCGGCCGTGGAATCCTTGGGATTCAATTTAAAGGCCTGCTGGAAAGCGTCGGCGGCGTCATCGTATAAAGCGTTGTCGCTATAAGCCACCGCCAAGTTGAAATAAGTCTCACTCAAAGACTCGGTGTTTTGTTCGTTGGAGGGCTTGGAGGATTCCAGCTTGATGGACCTTTTATAGTTGTCGATGGCGTCGGTAAAATTGCCGAGGTTGTAATAGGAAAAACCTAGGAACTTAAAGGTCTGGGCGTCCTTTTGGATCTTCGCCGCATTTTCCCAATAGTGGGCCGCGTTTTTGTAATCCTTCATTTGAAAATAGGCAACGCCAAGGTTCTGATTGGCGTCAAAATTTTGGGGTTTCCCTTCCACGCTGTTTTTCAACTCGGTGACGGCTTCCGAATACCTCTTCTGATCCATATATATTTTTGACAGTATTTCGCTCGCCTTTGCTTTTCCATCAGGGGATGTCTTGGAATAGTTCTTCAAGGCGGTTTCCGCGGCTGGATATTGTTTCAACTGAACCAAAGAGTCCGCCAGCAAAAGATTGGCGTTCGGGTTTTGAGGATTGATCTCGAGGGCCTTTTGCAGGTGGTCAATAGCCCCTGAATAGTTATGCTCGTAATAAAAGGAGATACCTTGAGTGGTTTCGAGCATTTCTTTCGCCTGCTTGTCGTTCGAGTTGATCTGGAGGCATTTTTGGAACTCGGGTATGGCTAGATCGTATTTTTGGTTATTAAGATAAGAAAGACCCAGATTAAAGTGCGCGGTAGCGTCATTCGGATTGGCTTTGATGGCTCCCAACAAAGCCTGTTCCCTGATATTTTGAGCCGGGGCCGTCGAGGAAATACCCCAGAGGATCAAAAATACCCATCCCATCATTTTCAAATGTTTCATAGATCCCTCGTTGCCTATCTCGTTAAGGATGATTCGAAGCGATAACATCCAAAACCAATAATTCTTCCAACGACTTGCCTTTTTTGTCAGTTTGACGGCACCGGATCATGGTCCCATCCAACGACCAGGTCAGATCGGCAGTATAGTTAAGCTTTTGTTTCGTTTTCAATAATTGTTTGAAATAGCTGCTTCCCGTATCGGTCGAAGCGACTGGGCCTTGGTAGGCATAGGCGACCTTATTACCTGAATTGATCAAACAAACCCAACCTTCATAGACATAGGCGATCTTGTTTCCCGCTGGAT
>CAYXYA010000118.1:0-6360 GCA_964469185.1 uncultured bacterium
CACCTGCTTCGCCCTTGTGACCGAGCGGGATATGTTGATCCTGGTCTTCTTGGCTTACGGTGTTTATTACGGACTTTCCGAGCCAGTGGAAAAAGCCTACGTCGCCGACTTGGCGCCGGCATCCCTGCGGGGGACCGCGTTCGGTTATTACAACTTCATGGTGGGATTAGGCGCGGCGCCCGCCAGCATCCTTTTCGGCTGGGTCGGCAAACAATTGGGTTATCCGTCCGCCTTCGCCATGGGAGCGACCTTCGCGGCGGTCGCTTCGGTCCTTTTATTCTTTGTTAAACCTGTTAAAACACATCCAGTTTCCCCTGAATTCACTGGTAGTACGGAATAGATAATTTCGCATTCAAAAACGCTGGAGTTCCCGCTCCGCGCGAAGATTGTATATCCTATATACAGAAGGAGGCGGGCGTGAACTCGACATCTATCGGACGAAAACTCATTTTTCTTCTTTTCCCCGCGGCCGCGCTTCTTGCCGTCTTCCTGGTATTTAAACCCTTCTCTTCCGAGCAAAAAGTCAATCCTAAGATCGGCCCGATGGTGGAATCGGTCTACGGCATCGGCACTGTGACCGCGCGCCACACTTACCAGTTGAAACTGGGAGTGACCGACACTTTACGAAAACTTTATGTGCAGGAAGGCGACACGGTCAAAAAAGGGGACTCGCTGGTCTCTTTCATGGACAGCTTGACCATGCGAGCGCCCTTCGACGGCGTCGTGACTTCCCTTCCCTATAAGGAAGGCGAGTCGGTCTTCCCGCAGTTCCCCATCCTAACCTTGACCGATCTTAAAAAACCCTATGTGATCGTTTCACTGGAACAGTCCGGAGCGATCCCTGTGCGGAAGGACCAAACCGCGCTCTTGAGCTTTGAGGCCTTGAGGGGTCAAAAATTGCAAGGGACGGTCTCCGCCATCTATCCGAAGGAAGGTGAGTTTTACGTCAACATCGAAGTACCGGGCTTACCCGACGGGATCTTGGTCGGAATGACCTGCGACGTGGCCATTCAAGTCGCTCAAAAGGAAAAAGTCTTGCAGATCCCGGCGGCGGCGGTCGACAAGGGGATGGTGACGGTACTGCGCGCGGGCATCCCTCAGAAGATCGCGGTCAAGCTGGGAGCGACCGACGGCACCTGGACCGAGGTGACCGACAACAGCGTCAAGTCCGACGATACCCTGCTCGTTTCCCGAAAAGGCAAATAAGCGCTCAAGAAGGATCCCTATGTTCTTCCTAGCCATCCGGCAGCTTTTAGCGCGGCCCCGCCAAACCATCCTAGCCCTTTTGGGTATCACCCTGGGCACCGCGGCTTTTCTCACCATCTCGGGCGTCATGCTGGGCTTCCGCCAGCTTTTCATCAATCAGCTCATCAACAGCACGGCTCATGTCAGCGTCACCGCCCGTGATGAACCCGTGAACGAAGCCTTGTTGAATTCCGTTTTCTATCCCAACACGCTCATCAAGTGGGTCCTGCCGCCTTCCGGGCGCAATGAAAGCCCCCACCTGGAATATCCCCAAGGCTGGTTCGACCGCTTCAGGGAGGACCGTGATGTCCAGGCCTACGCGCCTGAATTGGTCGCTCAAGTCCTCCTGGTCCGCACGAAGATCTCGCGCTCCATCCGGCTCATCGGAGTGAACGCCGCCCAGCAGATGCAGGCCACTGATATTCAGGACGACATGACCGACGGGAATTTCTCCGACCTTTCCAACGGAGGTTTCCAGATCATCCTCGGCTCCGGCCTCGCCGAGAAACTAGGAGTATTGAGATCGGGGACCGTCAATGTGGTCAACCTGAAAGGGACCTCGCTTCCCGCCAAGGTCGCGGGTTTCTTCCAGACCGGCATCGAGGAGATCGACGAGGGCACCGCTTACGCTCCACTTCATTACGTCCAGCAGATCAACCAGACCCCGGGCGAGATCTCGCAGATCCTGGTGAAGCTGAAAAACCCCGTCCAGGCCGAGGCCAAGGCCGCCAACTGGTCGGCCCTGAGCCGGGACAAGGTCCAGGGTTGGGACCAGGCCAACGCCAACTTCACCCGGATCTTCAAGGTCCAAGACATCGTGCGCTACACGCTGATCGTCATCATCCTGGTCGTCGCGGTCTTCGGCATTTACAACATCCTGAACATGATGGTGATGCAAAAACGGGGCGAGATCGCCATTCTTCGGTCGATGGGCTACGACCAAGGCGATATCACCCGGCTTTTCCTGCTCCAGGGATTGGCCCTCGGGCTGCTCGGGGCTTTAGGAGGAATGACCTTGGGAACCCTCGTTTGCCTTTACCTTCAAACGATCGAGGTCGGCACCGCGGGGATCATCAAGGTCAGCCACATCCTTATCGCCTGGCGCTTTTCCAACTACCTTTACGGTTTCACGATGGCCTTCTTCTCTGGCATTTTAGCGGCGTACTTTCCGGCCCGCACCGCCAGCCGGATGCACCCGATCGACATGCTACGAAGCGAAGGGGGCTGACATGGGTCTGAGCGCGAGGAACCTTGTGAAAGCCTTCGGAGAGCCGCCAACCGTGATCTTGAAGAAACTTTCATTCGACATCCAGGACGGCGAATTCGTCGCGATCACGGGCAGGTCCGGGTCCGGCAAAAGCACACTTCTTTACTCCCTGAGCACCCTGGATCCCCTGACTTCCGGGACCCTTCTTCTGGACAGCCACAACACTCAAGAACTTTGCTCGAAAGAACTTCATCATTTTCGCAACCAGAACATGGGATTCGTTTTCCAGTTCCATCATCTTTTACCGGAGCTCAACTGCGAAGAGAATGTCCTGTTCCCCGCACGCAAGACCGATCGCCATGAGGAACTGAGGGATTACGCGGTCCAGTTGATGGAGGATTTTGAGATCGGGTATATCCGGAAAAAACTTTCAGGACAGATCTCCGGCGGCGAGCGCCAAAGGGTCGCCATCGCGAGGGCCCTCATTATGAAACCCAAATATCTTTTGGCGGATGAACCGACCGGCAATTTGGATTCTGTCAGCGGGGAAAAGGTCATTTCCATCTTCGAGCGGGTGAACCGCGACTTTAAAACCACCGTGTTGATGGTGACTCATGAGGCCGATTACGCGGCCCGGGCTAAACGGCGCATCGGACTTAAGGACGGCAAGATCGAATTCGACCGCCGATGAACTAAACTGAATATAGAAAGTGGAGCGCAAGATGAGAAGGTCTCTTTTATTCGCATTGATAGGTATGGTGCTGGGCTTAGGAGCCCCCATCGGGGCGTTGGCCTTGCTTTGGTTCTTTCCTCATCCTCCGTTTGAACTTCCAGATTTCATCGCGAACGAGTGGCGCGAGCATTTCTTTTTTTTCGCCTATATGTTGGTCGGCACCATCTTCGTTTTCGCGGTTTTTGGATTCTTCACAGGGAGGGATGAGGATCGGGTCCTGAAACGGAACCGCCGCCTGACGGACCAGGTCCTGACCGACCCCTTGACCGGGCTGGGAAATCATCGCTTTTTGCACGAGTCTTTTTTCGTCGAATTCCGGAAACATGTGACTAGCCGACAGCCGATCTCCTGTCTCATGATGGACTTGGACCATTTCAAGGCCGTCAATGACACTTATGGGCACCCTTTCGGCGATCACGTCCTGACCCATTTCGCCAAGATCATCAAACAATCCATCCGTCAGGGGGACACCGCGACCCGTTATGGAGGCGAGGAGTTCCTGTGCATCCTCCCCAATTGCGACATCAAGGAAGCCCGCATGGTCGCCGAAAGGATCCGCCGAAAAACCGAGATCTATCCTTTCGTCCAAGGAACTCACAAGGTGAAAGTCACTGTGAGCATCGGCACGGTAACTAGTTATGAAAGTTCAGGGGTGAATTACAAACATTTGATCGACCTAGCGGACCAGGCGCTTTACGAAGCTAAACGCCGGGGCCGCAACCGGGTGATCCAATCCCTTTTTTCTCAAAACCGAAGATCAAAGGGACGAAGAACGAAACTCGGGACGCGGAAATAGGTTTATCGGGTGCGCTTGGCGAAGCGACGCAGATGGAGGCCTAACGCCAATATGGGGATACCTGAAGTGAAGGCGAAAAGACCCATCAACAAGACCAGAGAAATCCCTCCGACCCACGGATTGAGGATGATCAACCCGAAAACCATGGAACAAAAACCCGCGAAAAAAAAGTTCCGCCTTCTATCCTTGTACTCGTTCAGATCGAACGCCTGCACCGTCTCTAAAAATCCCGTCACGACCGCCCAAACCCCGATCCAGTAAAGCAGGATCAAGACCGTTTGATCGGTCCATAACCAAGCCAGAAAACCCAATCCCATGCTCAAGGTCCCTTCGGCGATCAAGGTCCACCAACGCCGGCCATTCCCATAATCCTGGGCACCCAAAAGGACGGCGAACGATCCGTCGAGGAATGCGTAGAGTCCCAACACAAAAACGAGGGTATTCAGGATGACAGCGACTTTTAAAAATAAGAACGATTCCAAAAACTCAGGGAACATTTGATTCAACGCCAAGATCCAAACGATGGCGGTCAAACCCAATAAAACCCCCAACAGGCCGCGCAAAGCCAGTATCCACCAAAATCTCGACATGATGTGATGGTGCATAAGGCCTCCTTTATTAAAGGATAGGGTTGAATCAGTTCGCCTACCAGCTCCACTTAATCGTTGCGGGTCGGAACGATATTGTCCCACCACCTGTTCTCAGCCTCCATCCAATCATCCAACTCACCGCCGGACACACCCGCTTTCAGCCTTTCGAGCCAACGGTAATAAGCGGCTACTTTTATTTCCTCCTCGGTCGGGTTTTCACCCTCAACTTTCTTTGACTTTTTTGTCATGGTTCATCCTCCCTTCTTTTTAAAAACCGTGGAAAGATGGGTTTTAAATTGAAAATGAAAATGTTTTAATCGCAGCGCGAACATCAAGAGAGATGTCCCGAACACGAAAGCATAGATACCCATCAGCCAAACCAAGGCCGACCCGCCCACGCCCGGAAAAAGGATCAACGTGCCGAAGATCACGGAAGAGACTCCCGCCCAGATGAGAGGTTGCCTTCTACCCTGGTAATTATGCAAATGAAAGGCCTGGATGATCTCCAATATCCCTGTGATCACGGCCCAAAGTGCGATCCAATAAAGAAGGAGCAAGACCGACAGGTTGGGCGCCGCCCAGGTGAAGATACCTAAGCCGATGCTTAGAAGGCCTTCCACGATCAACACCCACCAGCGCTGGCCCTCGCCGAAATTCTGGACCCCTAAGGCCACCGAGAAAGCCCCATCCAAAAAAGCGTAAGCGCCCAAGATCAAAATAAGGGCGGCGAGGACCCCCGCGTCCGTGACCCGGAAGGTGGCGTTCCAAACGGATGTCCCCATCCATCCGGATATCGCGGCGATCCATCCCAATGCCGTCAACCCCAATAGAATCCCCAATATCCCCCGAATGGCCAAGATCGACCAAAATTTAGAGAGTGGACGATGCATATCAATCCTCCTAGATCGAAAATCTATGAACTGACTGGATGGCGATTCAATATTTTAACGACTTCTTGATCCGACACTTGCGGAAACTTCTCATAAAACTCACCCACCGAATGAAAATCCTCCGGGGTTGAAATGACGACCACCTTATCCACTTCTCGGCGGACCGATCCCACCGTATCGGGTGGAGCGACAGGGGTCGCTACCACGATCTTCTTGGGCGATCCCTGAGCCACTCCCTGGACCGCCGCCAGCACCGTGGAACCCGTGGCGATACAGTCATCCACTATGATCACTACCCGGCCCCTGGTCCCGACCGCGGCGCGCGCCGGTGTGAAAAGACGCCGTTGTTCCTGAAGCCGCTTCGTTTGACACTCAACCTCTTTTTGGATCCATTCGCCGGGGACATTGAGCGAAGAAAAATAGGAAGTGGTAAAGTAAGCGCCGTTTTCGCTGACCGCGCCAATGGCCAATTCCGGATCGCCGGGCAACCCGATCTTATGGACCAAGACCAAATCCAATTCGCCTTTCAAGGCGTCGGCGATCATGCGTCCCATCCCCACACTACCCCGGGGGATCGCCAGGACCAAGGGATTCGTCCCGACATAATCCGAAAGTTTTTCAATTAAAAGCCTGGCGGCTTCTTCCCGATCCTTGAAATAAGGCCTTTCACGCGGGAACCCTTTCATGACGCCCCCCCTAATCATAATTGCATTATAACGCCAGGGATTCTTTCGCTCATATGACCAGACTCATATTCAAGATCGAGAATCCTTCTTAATTTTAAGATAAGACGTGGTTAGGGTTTTGAGGTGAATGAAATGGTTAAAAAGATCAATAAATTCACGGTCAAAAAATGCCGTCGTTGCGGTAGCGAATGGACGAATCAACTCATTTGTCCG
>CAYXYA010000119.1:0-6313 GCA_964469185.1 uncultured bacterium
CGTTTCCCGCTCCATTCTTGTTCCTCCGCCGGTAGGCGCACCGGCCAATGGCACGCTTAAAAGAATGGCCCGGGTCTTGCGCCCGGGCTTATTGCTTTTAACCCCTTTCTGACGGGGCGGCATACCCAAGTGGTTAAGGGAGCGGTCTGCAAAACCGCGATTCGGCGGTTCAAATCCGCCTGCCGCCTCCAATTTTATTTCCCAAAGGCCCTTGATGACTTCATCTCCATGGACCGATCAAGACTTGAGTCAAATGAGGGAAATGGGGATCGATCCCGCTGAAGCCAGCCGGCAGTTGAGTCTATTTGAAAATCCTCCAAAACCTTTAGAGCTTATCCGCTCCGCGATGATCCAAGATGGTATTTTCATGCTCACCCATTCCCAGATAGAACAAGCGTTGAAAACCCATGAATCGGCTTGCCGGCAAGGGCGGTTTTCAAAATTCGTTCCTGCCTCCGGCGCCGCTACTCGAATGTTCCATTTACTTTTGAAATTTGTTGAACGCCCGGGTTTGACGCGTGAGGAACTGCAAAAAGAATCGGCGCACGGGGTGAATGAAAGCCGGCAACTCATCGAGTTCATGGACGCACTCCCCAAAATGGCTTTTGCCGATGAGCTGGACCAGATGATGGCCGAACAGGGCCTGAACTTGAGGACGCTTCTTCAAAAAGGTGAGTATGGGCCCGTTCTTCGATCTTTGTTAACGACGGAGGGTTTGGGTTATTCTCAAAAGCCCAAGGGGCTGCTTCAGTTCCATTTTTACCCATCGGAAAAAAGAACACCATTCGAGGAGCACCTGTTCGAAGCGGTCCATTATTGCCAGGACGAGCGGACTGTATCGAAGGTTCATTTCACGGTTTCCCAAGAACATATAGAAAGCTTCAAGAAAGACCTGCAGTCTTTTTTAAAGAAGCGAAGTCACGATAAAAAAGTCCGATTTGAGGTCGATTTTTCCGTTCAAAAACCATCGACCTTGACTTTGGCGGTGGATGAGAAAAATCAGCCGTTCCGAAATGATAAAAACAGGATCGTTTTCAGGCCGGCGGGTCACGGGGCTTTGCTTGAGAATTTGAACGATATTCGAGGCGACTTGGTTTATATCAAGAACATCGACAATGTGACGGTTGAATCCGCCTTGTTCGAGACGATACGTTGGAAAAGAATATTGGGTGGTTGCCTGGCCGAGATCCAGGAAAAAATATTTTCATACTTGAAGGTTTTGGGGACGAGTAGAGTTGAAAAGACGCAAGTGGATCTGATCTCCGATTTTTCCAGGACGAACCTCCTGATGGATCTGGGGGATCGGTTCGAAAGTTATTCGCTGGAGGAAAAGATCGGCAAACTTAAAAAAATGCTGAATAGGCCCTTGCGGGTTTGCGGTGTTGTACCCAACACGGGGGAGCCTGGCGGCGGTCCATTTTGGGTAAGGAGTTCGAATGGAAACGTCTCTTTGCAGATCGTTGAAAGCGCTCAGATCGACCATCAAGATCCGTCTCAAAGGAAAATATTCGAGAAGTCGTCGCATTTCAACCCGGTCGATCTGGTCTGCGGTCTCAAGGATTGGCATGGAAAGGCTTTTGATCTGAAAGATTACTCCGACCCAGGGGCGGTTTTCATCAGTCGGAAATCGATGAATGGCAGGGAGCTAAAGGCACTGGAATTACCGGGGTTGTGGAATGGCGCCATGGCTGATTGGATCACGGTATTCGTGGATGTGCCCATCGAAACCTTTAATCCGGTCAAGACGGTACTCGATCTATTGAAGCCCGCGCATCAACCGTAGTCAGTTTTTACGGTTTAGGTTGGATATAATAAGTCACTTTGAACTTAACGGAAATGTCATGAAAACAATCGTGGTCACCGGCGGCGCGGGTTTTATCGGTTCTAATTTTGTCCATTATCTATTGCGCGGGTCCGAGGACTATCGCCTGATCATTTTTGACAAATTGACTTACGCGGGGCATTTGACCAGTCTTGAAGGGGTTTTGAAAAACAAGAGGGTTCGTTTCATCAAGGGTGACATCGCGAACGAGGATCAGGTCGCGGCGCTTTACCGTCGATATCAACCGACTTATGTTTTTAATTTCGCGGCAGAAAGTCATGTGGATCGTTCCATTGAGGGGCCTGGTGCTTTTGTGCGAACGAATCTTCTCGGCGCATTTCAGATGTTGGAAGGGGCCCGCCGGTATTTTTCCTCATTAAAACCAAAGGCCCGAAAAACATTTCGATTTTTGCATGTTTCGACTGATGAGGTTTATGGAAGCCTGGGCAAGACCAGGCTTTTTTCCGAAAAAACTCCCTATGCCCCCAACTCACCTTACGCGGCGACGAAAGCCGGCGCGGATCATTTGGCGCGCGCATACCATGAAACATACGGATTGCCGGTCGTTTTGACGAATTGTTCGAACAACTACGGTCCGTATCAATTCCCGGAAAAATTGATCCCGTTGATGATCTTGAATGCCCTGGATGGTACTTCTTTGCCCGTTTATGGCGACGGGGGAAATGTGCGTGACTGGCTTTACGTGGAGGATCATTGCGAGGCTTTGTGGACGGTGATGACCAGGGGTAAAATTGGCGAAAAGTATAATGTGGGAGGGAACAGCGAAAAGACCAATAAAGAAGTGGTGAAAACCATTTGCGCTCAACTGGATGAGATGTTGCCGGCCGCTAAAAATCCGGCGCTTTTGAAAAAAGGAATTACCCGTTATAGTGATTTGATCACATTCGTGAAAGACCGTCCCGGACATGACCGCCGCTACGCGATCGACGCTTCTAAGATCCGTCGTGAGTTGGGATGGAGGCCTCGGAATAGTTTTAACTCGGGAATGGCCCGAACGATCGATTGGTATTTGTTGAATCAGGATTGGTGTGAAAAAGTCCAAACTGGCTGGTATCAGCGCCAGCGACTTGGCTTATTGAAAGGGAAAAAATGAAGGGCATACTTCTGGCGGGCGGTACGGGCACCAGACTTTATCCGATCACCCGTGCGGTCAGCAAACAACTGCTGTCGGTTTATAACAAGCCGATGATCTACTATCCCCTTTCGATTTTAATGATGGCGGGGATCCGGGATATCCTCATCATCACCACGCCCCAGGACCAGGAAAGTTTTAAGCGGCTTTTGGGCGACGGCAATGAGATGGGACTTTCCTTTCAATACGCGACCCAAGAAAAGCCAAATGGGATCGCGCAGGCATTCATTATTGGCAAGGATTTTATCGGGAACGATTCTGTAGTCTTGGCGCTTGGCGATAATATTTACTACGGCGGCGGGCTGGTGGCCCATATCCAAAACGCGGTCAAGAACAACTCGGGAGCGACTGTTTTCGCCTATTGGGTAAGGGATCCGGAGCGCTATGGCGTTGTCGAGTTCGACAAAAGCGGCAAGGCGGTAGGTATCGAGGAAAAACCCGCTAAGCCCAAGTCGTCATTCGCGGTGACGGGTCTCTATTTTTACGATCACGAGGTCGTTCAAATCGCCTCGAGTTTAAAACCATCTTCCCGTGGTGAGTTGGAAATTACCGACGTTAACCGGGAATACCTTCGAAAGGGCCGGCTTTCTGTCGAGAAGTTAGGGCGGGGAGTGGCTTGGTTGGATACTGGAACGCCGGAGTCGCTTATGCAGGCTTCCTCATTCATTCAAACCATCGAGGAAAGGCAAGGGCTGAAGGTAGCTTGTCTGGAGGAGATCGCATACAAACAAGGTTATATAACGGCCGATAAATTGAAAGCGATCATCAAAAAAATCCAACCCAGCAGTTATGCTGATTATCTCGAGACGATCTTAACTCAGGAATCTTGATGAGGTTTTTACCCACTCCGTTGCACGGTGTCGTGTTGATCGAGCCGGAGATACATCAAGACGACCGGGGCTTTTTTTTGGAATCCTATCACACGAAAAAGTACGCCGATGCGGGATTGCCCTCGGTTTTCGTTCAGGACAACCACTCTCAGTCAATTCAAGGGACTTTGCGGGGGTTGCATGGGCAACTAACCAAACCCCAAGGTAAGTTGGTGCGGGTGATCCATGGGGAGATCTTTGACGTGGCCGTGGACGCGAGACCTCAATCGCCTACTTTTGGCCAGTGGTTCGGTCAAACTTTGTCGAATGAAAACTTCAAACAGGTTTATATCTCTCCGGGTTTCCTGCACGGGTTTTATGTTTTGAGCTTGTTGGCGGAAGTCGAGTACAAGTGTACAGACTACTTTGACGCGCAAGATGAGATCGGAGTCTTTTGGAAGGATCCTAAGTTGGGAATAAAGTGGCCGAATTCGAATCCGATATTATCCGAAAAAGATAAAAACCTTCCTGGTTTCGCTCAAATAACACCGCAATTAGAGAAATATCGGACCAATATTCAGCTATGATGAAGGCCGAAAATAAAAACTAGACAGTTCGGACTAGTTCGATAAAATCATGCCTCTTAACAATTGTTTGAGAAGATTTCGAGCTCGGGGGTTTTAAATGTCGGACGATATGTTCATAAAGTATTCACGGTTTTTGTTCCGTCATCATCCTTGGCATGGGTTGGACACGGGTCACAGAGCGCCAGAGGTCGTTAACGCTTATATCGAACTCACGCCTACCGATACGGTGAAGTATGAGATAGATAAGACCACAGGGTTCTTGAAACTCGACCGGCCGCAGGCTTTTTCCAGCCAATGTCCTTCTTTGTACGGGCTCATTCCACGGACCTATTGCGGGCCCCGCGTCTCCGAGTATTTCGCTAAAAAAGCCAAGCTGGATAAGATCAGCGGCGATATGGACCCGTTGGATATTTGTGTTCTGTCAGAGCGCCCGATCTTTAAGAGCGACATTTTAGTGGAAGCCAAACCTATCGGCGGATTGCGAATGATCGATAATGGCGAGGCGGACGATAAGATCATCGCGGTTTTGAGAGGAGATCTAGTTTATGGCAATTGGAACGAGATGAGCGATTGCCCGCCAAATTTGATCGACCGGTTGCGCCATTACTTTCTGACTTACAAAGATCTTCCTTCGGTCAATTTAGGAAAAACCGAAATTGTCCATACTTACGGGCGCGAAGAAGCCTATGAAGTCATCCGGTTGAGCCGCCAGGATTACATCGAAAAATTTTCGGACCTAGGGGAAGTGATCAAGAACGCCTTTCCTGAATAATGGTTGAAACAGCAGTTAAGAAGTTTTATAAGAATAGGACCCATTTGGGGTTTTTTAGGTTTTGCGGGGCGTATAGCTCAGTTGGTTAGAGTACTTCCTTGACATGGAAGGGGTCACTGGTTCGAGTCCAGTTACGCCCACCATTTTCCCGCTAGAGAAACCCGCCTTTTAGGAACAATGAATGTCGGACAAATACGAACCAAAATTCAAGATGGAAGAATCCCTCTATAAAATGCGCCATTCATTGGCGCATATTTTGGCGGAGGCTGTATTACAAGTCCGCCCCAAGGCGCAATTGGGTTTCGGCCCTCCGGTCCGCACGGGTTTTTATTACGATATGCTTTTGGACGTGCCCTTGACCGAGGCGGACCTGCCGGACATTGAGAAGCGGATGCGGAAGATCGTTCAAGAAAAACAAGTGTTCCAACGGGAAGAACTGTCTAAAAACCAGGCCCTTAAAAAACTATCGGGAATGGGTCAGGGCTTGAAGGTCGAGTACGCCGAAGAATTATTAAAAACCAATAACTCATTAAGCTTTTACACCAGCGGTCCATTTGTCGATATGTGCGAAGGGCCGCATGTCGAAGACACTTCAAAGATCCCGGTGATGGCCTTCAAACTGGATTCGATCGCTGGAAGCTATTGGCGTGGAGACTCCAAACGGCCCATGCTGACCCGTATTTATGGATTGGCTTTTCCATCGGAAGCCGAACTGAAAGAATTCATCAAGAACAGGGAACTGGCTTTAAAGCGGGATCACCGTAAGTTGGGACAAGAACTTGAAATTTTCACGATCGACGAACATGTGGGCAAAGGGCTGCCGCTTTGGCTTCCCAATGGCACTGTCATTCGCGATGAATTGGAGAAATTCGCAAAAGAATTGGAGTTCAAGGACGGATATGTTCGCGTGGCTACGCCGCATATCGCGAATGGAGAACTCTACAAACTTTCGGGTCATCTTCCTCTCTATAAGGATTCGATGTTCCCGCCGATGAGAAGCCGGGAAAAGGATCCGGACGCGCCAGAGGAGGAGTTTTATTTAAAACCGATGAACTGTCCTCATCATCACATGATCTATCTCACTCGTCCCCGCAGTTACCGCGAACTACCTTTGCGGTTGGCTGAATACGGGACGGTTTACCGCTACGAAAAATCAGGTCAATTAGCCGG
>CAYXYA010000120.1:0-6231 GCA_964469185.1 uncultured bacterium
GGTGACGAATGATGGAAAAGTGAACCCGCGCCGGGCTGACGTGTCCCAAAGTTCGACAATGTTGATTCCCCTGTAAAATTTCTTCGTGCTGGCGTTCACCGGCAAGGGGAGCCCTTGCCCGTCCTTCCAGGGCTTCTCCCAGGGCGCGACACCCTTCTCCAAATCCGCCAAAATCCGGCTTGTGATGTCCTCTGCGATGTTCCTCATGGCTTTTCCTCCGGTTCCTTAAAGTGAGTGGACAAGTCTTTGAAATTCCAAAAGTTCCAGCGGGTCAAGGGCGCATCCAACAGCCCTTAAAAACCCTTCCTCGCTCAGGCCGTCCTTGGCGTCCACCGTGAAAAGGGTTTCCAAGTCCTCGATCTCGTAGAGGTAGAACCCTTCCCCGTCCCTGCCGAAGCGGACTTCGTACCGCTCCAAAAACCTGAACTTCCTGACCGCAAAAGTTGGATGCGCCATGTGCCCCTCAATTCGAAAGCTTCCCTTCCAAAACCATCTGGATGGCCTTCGCCAAATCCTCTTCCGTCACCCGGAAGCCCGTTTCCTCCACGGCTTGCCTTTCCTGCTTCGTGTTCTCCTCCATGCCCACCACCCCCTTTTTTTGAAGGCTTCGCGCCTTTTAAAAACCGCCTTCCACCTCCCCCCTCACAAAAAAGGGGGGAGGGAGAAGGCAATACGGGAGTTTTGGGAGTTCGTGCCTGGAAGAAAGCGCCAAGGTAAGGGAATCCAAAAACAACGAAGGCCACACCTTGCTTTTGTGCCAGCGCCTTTTGCTGGCGCAAAAGTTGCGGCTCTTGCAAGGGTGGCCGTGGATATAGACAAAGCCCTATAGGGCCTCGGGACGGACTCCCGAAACTTTCCATCGTCCTAAGTCCTCAACTACCGGACATCTATGTCTGCTTTATGGGGTTACTTCTGAACTTCAGAAAGGACTAACAACCAAGATCCACGGGCGTTGCTTTAAACGAATCCCCGATACCCGAAGGCACTTTTCCCAACGGCAAACCGAGGCGGTGTTGTTATGTCACGCCGAAATTTGCCGGGGGGAAAAGGGCTTACTGAGGTCTCAAACCTCCCATCCATTTATCGGCGACCTGCCAGGGCCGCATTTGTCCGTGGCCCAGGCGGGGAGACGCCAGCGGGGAGGGGTCTTTCGGCTTGGTGGGGTCCCCGCTGGAAAATGGATGGGAAGCGGCTCCGAAAACTTCGGACACTCAAGACGCCTTTAGGGGATTCCAAAGGGGCCTTCTCCCTTTGGTAAGGGGTCCGGGGGCAAAGCCCTCCGGGGAAAGGGGTGCGGCCAAGAACCTCGCTCCTTTGCGAGGGACTTGGCCCAGGGGGAAGGCCCACGCTCCAAGGCGCTTTTCCTTGGAGCGTTCCCCCCTTAAACAGCCTTCTTAGGGTTAGGTGATGTCTTTCAAGCTGTCTTTATCTGCTATCTCCCCTACCCTGCCTTCCCCTCTTCCAGCCTTAATGGCTGTTCCCTATCCAATCTTCTACCCGATCAAAAAAAATGGGGCTTCCTGGTGGTTTCCAGGAAGCCCCATTAGCCTTAATCCTTATGCCTTGTCTTTACCCCGTCCATCATTCACCAACAACCACTTCCACCTGCAACGGTCTGCTTTACTGCACCACCATTGAATACCCCACCCACTTCACTCCCGTCCTCCCACTTCGGTTTCCTATGTTTGCTTTTGTCTTTCTTACTGTCTTATCCAAATTCACTACGCATCAAGTCTTTGTTCTTATCACTTTTCTGTTTTTCCACGCGGAGAGGGCGAACCCCCCTATCGCTTTTGCGCATCATCACTTGATGCGTAGATAGGGGGGTTCGCCATTGGAGCGTGGAAAAACAGGCCCATTCAAAAGGAAAACTTTATTTTTTGACTTCCATGGCGCGGAAGTTTTACTTCCATGGAGCATCATCAAAACCCTTGTGGCTCCACGCTCAAATGATTTCACGAGTGTTTCTCAGCCGACTTTCGCCCTTGGAATTCCTAGCGGATCGCTCGTGTAATCCGGGCTCTGGTGGTCGAATCGTGTCAGTCACCTTTGGTTGATCCAACCGAGACCATCCTGATCGTGCCGGCCCCCTGACCTTGTTGAGCTGGTCAATAACCCTGAGCAAGACAGAGCTAAAAACATCCCCAAGTTCTTGGCGCGGTGGTCGGTAGGGCCGCTAGGCTTTAAGGTGCCCACCCCCTTTATCGTCCGTCAGGGGTGTTTTGGGTGTTTTTTGGGCGGATTAGAAAACCTCACTGGGAACCGTTACCAAATTAAGGTGTACAACCCATATATGAGATAAAACATCCGATAAAAATCAACAAAGTAGTTACAACAGCCATGCCGCTCCATAACAACCGCACGGCCTCATGAATATCCGCTATCTTGCAAGGACGGCCAGAAGCGTTCAAAAATTCTTGTCGATAAGATTTACCACTGTAGAAATTGATCCCACCTAATCGGACATCTAACGCTCCCGCAAAAGCCGATTCGCCGTGAGCGGCATTAGGACTTGCATGTTTCAAACGATCTTTCCAAAAAGCACGAAAGAAGCCGTCCACCGATAATCCTGAAAAGAAGCAGGCAGGGGCTAAAATGAAAAAGCCTAACCGAGCGGGAATAAAATTCATCGCGTCATCCAACCGCGCAGCAGCCCAACCGTATTTTCGATAAGGCGGCTCAGGATGACCAATCATGGAATCACCGGTACTTACCGCCTTAAAGAAAAAGGCGGCGGGCGCCCCGCCTAAAAACCCCCAAAAAACAGGCGATAGAAAACCATCCACAAAGCTCTCGCCAATCGTTTCCACCACCGCCCGCGAGAGGTCAGAAATCGAAAGCCTTTTCGTATCCCTCCCCACAACACGAGATAATAGGACACGGGCTTCGCTCATGCGTTTTCGCCGTAGCGCTTTCTCAATACTCTTCGCCGCTTGAGACAAACTTTTCACTGAAAGACAAAGGTAAAACAAAAAACTCTCTATTACCCAATGAGCTAAGGAAGATTTGACCCAATGCAAGCACAAAAATGGAACAACTGCGGAAAAGGCAGATATGAGAATAACTGTTACTATTCCATGCCATTCCTTTAAATCCCCAAAACGCTGAAAGGTTTTTTCAAAAAAAGAATAACCAGCGCCAATCCATCGAACAGGATGAGGCCAATGTTCCGGGTCTCCCAAAATAGCGTCCAAAAGAATGGCGGCCGCCAGAGCAAAAACATGTTCCCTCATGGATTATCTAAACGCTTAAGAACCCCGATAAGGCGATCATTTTCCACCGAGGTTCTTAAGCCGATCCGAAAGTAAGCGTCACCTAAACCTGGGTGACGAACTAAACTTCGGATAAGGATTTTCTCCTCCTCCAAAAGTTGTTTTAAAAGAGCGAGTGAAGAAAAACCAACCGCAGTACCTTTTATTGTAAAAGCTGGTATAGCAGAGGGAAAAACTTTGAAGTTTTTAAGGGTTGAGAGTTCGGCATATACACGATTTTTTTCTCTCGGGTTATCCTTTTGGGTTTTTAAAAGCCATTCGCCTTGATTCAATAGGTAAAGTCCTGCCTCTAATGCCAAAGGCGAAACAGTCCAAGGCGTTTGAAGTCGTCGGAAAAGTTCACTCAAGTTCAAAGGAACTACCATCCAACCCAGCCTTATCCCTGGCACAGCATAAGTTTTAGAAAAAGAACCCAAAACTGCCAAGTTAGCGGGCAATGGGACATTAGCAAAACTATCCTGAGGATTTTCAGAAATCTCCAGACAAGTTTCATCTACTACAAAGAAAACTTCTGGGTGCGACTTTATACTTTGCAAAAGACTTTCCATGGGCCAGTTCTGTCCAAGAGGGTTATTGGGCCTCGCCAGAATGATCCAGTCGGGTTTCGTTTCTAATATTTTTTCAAACTCAAAGTGGGGAAAAGCCCAACCCTTTTCTTCCAGGGCCATTACCCATTGGGGATTGCTACCTGCCATGCGCAGAGCCGATTCGTAATCTCCGTAGGTAGGCCCCAAAATGACCGGACGCCGGGGTCGCCTCAACAAAGGAAGATAACGAATGAACTCAGTCGTTCCCGCTCCAAGTAATATCTGTTCTTGGGGGACTCCAAATTTCTCAGATATCTTCGCCCTCAAAGCTTCGCCGGAAGATGGATGTTTAAAAAAATTGGACAATTTCTCTTTCAAATAATCCTCTAAACCCCATGGAGTTCCCATAGGATTCAAGAGATTGGAAAAGTCTACAATTTCACCGGGATTGCACCCCGCAAACTTTGCGGCCTGTTCCAAATCTCCCCCATGTTCAAAAAATAAATTTGTTTTATGTTCACCTTGGGATTGAATTGAAGTTGTTTCCATCGGTTTCCTCCTACTTGAAAGATGCGGTTTTAGAACTCAATCCAATTATTTGATAAAGCATTTTCAAATCTAAATGTTGCTGGACAGTTTCTGCTAACCGATCGTATTCCGATTCCTTGGAGAAAATCGGCATGGTTGCTGGCATATCCGCAATTCCCCTTTGTCGGCGCAAAAATCTCAGAAGAGATGCGCGTAACGAATCGTTCTCGAATAAACCATGAATCATCGTTCCGACCACATGTCCACTCTTACGAATAGCCCCATCCAATAATCTTACGGGTTTTTCATTTCGGTTGAAAATCTCAAATGGCACATCCGTATTTTTAATGGTTTCAACCCGGCCCATGTGGATTTCATAACCACTTATTTCTCCGCCATTCTGTCCATCCGTAAGAAAGGAAGGGTTTGCTATCCGAGCCCGCACTTGGGTTGTTACCTTGGAGTTCTCAAATCGTGTTCTTAAGGGCAAGAAACCCAAACCCTGAACAATCGTGTCTTCCGATTCGACTTTTTGGGGATCTTCAATCAGTTTTCCTAACATTTGACAGCCGCCACAAATACCCAATACTGGTTTTCCCTGTTCCACCCTTCTTTCTATCACTTCTGAAAATCCATTTTGCCGTAGCCATTGAAGGTCCGAAACTGTCTTCTTGGACCCTGGAAGAATTAAAAGATCAACCCCCGAAGCTTCTTCTGGGTGTTCAATAAATCGCAGCACAACGTCTTTTTCATGCTCAAGAGGTTCGAAATCATCAAAATTGGAAATGCGCGGCAATCGGATGACTGCCACCTCCAGTTGATCGTTGGAGGTCTTCTTTCGACTACTTCGACCGTCCAATGAAAGCGAATCCTCGTCGGCAATGCGTAGATTGTCGATATAAGGGACAACCCCTAAAACAGGAACATGGGTCCTATTGGTTAAAAACTCCAATCCTGGGTTCAAAAAGCTACGGTCTCCTCTGAATTTGTTAATCAGGAAAGCAACAATTCGAGCCCGGTCCTCAGGCTCCAAGAGTTCCAATGTCCCAACAAATGAAGCGAAGAGGCCTCCGCGGTCGATGTCTCCTGCCAAAACAACGGGTGAATCCGCCATTTTGGCCACGCTCATGTTTACGATTTCCCCTTTTTTTAAATTAACCTCCGCAGGGCTTCCCGCGCCTTCCAGTATGACGAGTTCGTAATCCCGGCGAAGTTTTTGGAGACAACCTGCCACGATTTCTTTCCATTCTTCCGAACGTTTGCGGTATTCCAAAAAGGACATGCTCCCAACAACTTTTCCCAGAACAACCACTTGCGACTTGTTGTCCATCTCAGGTTTTAAAAGAATGGGATTCATTTCCACTGACGGGCTCAAGCCAGCCGCCTCCGCTTGGACAGCCTGTGCTCGCCCAATCTCACCACCGCTGAAGGTAACAGCCGAATTCAAAGCCATGTTCTGGGACTTAAAAGGGGCTACCCGCACACCCTGGTTTTTGAAAAAACGGCACAAGGCAGTCACCATTAAACTTTTGCCCACTGAAGAACCGGTTCCTTGAATCATTAATGTCTGTGCCAGCATTAAAACTCCCTGAAAAATTCTTTAGACCTGAAGATCGTTACGTTATCGCAGTTTTTCAAATATTTCCTCTGCCACTTTGACCGGGTTCTTTTTATTGGCCGCAACCGTCAAATCGGCATGACGCTTCAGCAAAGGTACCCTTGCTTTGTAAAGCGAAGACAAGGTATTACCTCCTCGGCAGACCACACCCCGCTCGGACCAATCGGGCAGACGTTTTTTCAGCGTCGAAAGTGGAACCTTCAAGTAAATCCGGGGACCAAGCTTTCCCAGATGGGCCATTGCCCCCTGATAATAAACGGCACTGCCGCCGGGAGAGATGACGCAA
>CAYXYA010000121.1:0-1310 GCA_964469185.1 uncultured bacterium
ATGAGCCGGATCATGCGCTGCGACTCGTTCAGGAGGTCGGTCAAGATTTTCTGGTGTTCGGGGGCGATCTTGCCGAAGTCGCCCGAGGTCATCATTGACAGGTAGCCCATGATCCCGGTCATCGGTGTTCGCAGCTGGTGGGAAGCAATGGAGACGAATTCGGACTTGGCCTGGTCAAGCTGTTTCAGATCCTCGTTGGCTTTCTGCAGCTGATTGTTGGTGACGTCGAGTTTTTGGAACAAGCGGAGGTTTCGGGCCACGATCCCCACTTGGTCGGCCAGGGATTTGATGGTGTCGATTTCGCCTTGATTCAGCTGGTCGGTGGGCTTGGTCATGACGATATCGATCACGCCGATGATTTCGTTTTCCGAGTAGATGGGGACAGAGACAATGCCCTTGATGCCCACCATTTTACTCATGGCCTTGGCGATGATCGTCGGGACGGGCGGAGAGATAAACTGCTCGAGCCCGTGGCCGTACTGGATCGTCCCGGTTTTCATGGCCACCGCGTCCAAACCTTGATCTTCATCGAAGTAGGCGTAGTACTCGTACACTGGCTTGGGCAGCAGCTTGATCGCCCGCCGCGTCAGGGGCGTCATAGTGATCGCCTGGGGCACAACCTTGGCTCGTGGTCCGGTCCGGTCGATCAGGAACAGCATGGCGCCGATGTAGCCCAGCTCATTGGCAATATCGTCGGCGATCTGCTGCATGACTTTATTGAAATCGAGATTGCGGGTGATCTGCTGGGTGATACGGGCCATGGTCACGAGCGAGATGTTCCGCTCTTTCAATTCCGCCGTGGCTTCTTCGACCCGGCGTTGCAGGCCGGCCCGGGACTGGCGGACCTCTTCGAACAGGTTGGCTTTTTGGATGGCCGAACCGATCTGCGGTCCAAGCACTTCAATCAGCTGGAGGTCATCATTGCTGAAGCTGTCACCGGACAGTTTTGGACCAAGCACCAGGATCGCGTTCATCTGGCCACGAACGAAAATTGGCGCGATGAAAGCGCCATGCAGGTATTCAAACTGCTCTTTTGATTTGATGAGCGGCTGGCGCTTATTCTCTGGCGTGTCTTCGATTTTCCGCTCCAGGGATTCAAGCAGTGAGGCATGTTTGTGTTCTTTCAAAAACGAAGCGAGCTCGCTTTGGCCGGCCAGGCGGTAGATGTTGCCATGCTCATCCTTGGTGATCCGCGCCTCGTAGAAGTCCTCGCTCCCGCTGACGTGATGAATCAGAACGAACGCATCGCGAACCTTGACTTCATCTTTGAGAATTTGTTTCAAGTCAGCCAAGATTCGGTCAAGGTCGAG
>CAYXYA010000121.1:1410-6226 GCA_964469185.1 uncultured bacterium
GAGAATACCGTAGATCAGGGAGCGGGTGATGATGAAACGGATATCGAGGAGGCGGTGTCTCACGATGGAATATCCTGTGAATCCCAGGAAGATTAATGCGGAATCAGAACCAATAATACTCAGTTGCTGAACTCCTAGGGCCGGAAGTAATACATTTGTAATGACCGAGAGGATTGCTGCGAGAGCAAGACCAAGGATTACATACCTCGTTTGCAATCTAGAAATCCCTTTTGAACCTTTGTAGCTTCGAAAAAGTCTGTAAAAAAAATATAAAAAGTAACCTATCAAATATACAGTGAACAACGGATAAAGAATTCCGTAGTGGAACTCGGTAACATCAGTAGTGATACTAACTGACTTAACCAGAAAGGGGGTTGGGATAAGCAAAGATAGTAATACCGCCGGCACATATAGTAATAATCTCTTCTTTGTTAATTTAGTACGGTATGGGAACAAAAAAGAAAAGTGGACAAGGAAAACTCCGATCAGAATCGGGCCTAAAAATACAACTCGGCTTAAGATTAATGCAACGCTATTAGTTGTCGCATGATCAACCAAGTATGTAGTGCCAATCCAAACAGCGATTGATATTGAAAGTAAGCCAAATACTATCCTTTCTGTTTTCTTTATTTTAGACAAAACCAAAAAAGCTCCTAGCAGAAAACTAGCAATGACCGTGAATCCGGTTGCTAGAGTCAGTAGTGAAGCATCGATTCTAATCATTTCTTAAGTCTAAAAAACTAACTTGCGGAAATAACGGAACCCTTTTTCCCGTCAAATAGTCCAGTATCACAGTAATTACGACTGACGAAGTTAGATTTGCCGCAATCCCTATTTGAGGAATGTAATGTGTGGACCTTTGAATTCCAGTGAAAAGAGGTAAAAAGTACTTTGGTAAAGAATATGTTGCCTGAGCTTTTCTTAAAAGGTATGAAAAATGCTCGCCATTTGAAATTAAGTTATTGGGTTTTACAACCTCAGTTCGATTTTGACTCGCGAAGCTGGTAACCGCAGTGCCGTATCCTACGTTGAACGGCGCGATAACTAGTTGATGATCTGAAACTGCGTCGATTACATCATAAAATCCCCGGTTGAAGTCAGCTGTATCTATAACTACGCCTGCATTAGCTGTCAATTCCTTAATCTCTTTGGGGTCGGTAATGAATCTATCTCGATACGCTATTTTCGCTTTTTCATTTATTTTATACATTATGTTCTCAAGAGCTCTGGCCTTGTTCAAGCCAATATGCTCGCGAAAGTAAACTTGCCGATTAAGATTTGATTCCTCTACTGAGTCGCCATCACAAAAGACAAAATCTCTAAATCCAGTTCGTGCTGCTAATACCGCTATGTTACTACCCAACCCGCAACCAATAAAGACAATTCTGGTACCCGCAACTTTTTCCTGTGTATTAAGATCTATTATTAGTTTGTTTCTTGATAAGTCCATCAGTGTGGGGCATATTTGTAGTTTTTGCCAATTTTTTTCATAACTCCATTGGATATGAACCTATACAATATAATGTTTCTCTCTTGCATCGTTTCCTCTAATTCGTTTGTGTGGATCAGAAACGGCGTTGTAAGGCCCTGATACACGCTCTGTGGACCGGCTTTATGTAAAGGTATGCCGATGTCGCGTAAGTTCGGAATTAAGCGATCATCAAGAACGCAAAACACATCATTAATGCCTTTCTGTCTGACTAGAAGATACATACCCTTTATCAGAATAAGTAAAAGATGTCTGCGACGATATGTCCGCGCCACGACCAGTCTCGATATTTCAGCAGTTGTTGACATGGACTCTGCGGGTATATTTATATCGATCTGGAAGTGTTGTTGAATTGGCAATCCAATTGGTGATCCTAGAATCAATCTAGAAATTGCCGCTAGATCTCCAGACTTATGTCTTACAACCAGATGTAGTGCGGACTGATCATATTCATCTTTTTCTTCGTGGTCTGGATAGTTGGATGAATCAAGATAGTGATACTCTTCGCAATATACTTTGTATCGAATTCTATATATCTCTCGAAGTTCTTTTTCATCGTTCGTGGTGTAAAAAGAAAAGTTATTTACTACATTACGCTCTGCCAATGCTAACTTGAGTCCTCCTAAAAATGGCGTTCGCAATATTGAGTTGAGAATAACTGACTGCATGCTAATCTTTCAATAATATCCAGGTTGTTCCACCCACCCAGGCAAGCCCAAATAGAACGGGTACCAGGGGGTTGACTAGAATTCCAAAAAAAACAAACCATAAGTTAAAAATTATGGCCGGAGTACCACCCACTAAGATTGACCAAAAAACTATTTTTGTATTTTTTTTATGTAATCCGTCAAGCTTCTTAATTCTTTTAGACAAAATCATTAGGGCTGTAAGGAATAGTACGGATATGTAAACCTCGTACAGAACAAACAGGGGGCCCTTATTAACAAATCCAGGGTTATCTAGCGCTACCATATAGCTTGATACAATGGTCTTAGTAAATGAAGCCGTCAGAGAAAAAATGAAAGCGGGCAAATATAAAAGAAAAAAATGCAGTCTGTCAAGTAAAAACAATCTGAATGGAAAAATAAGAGTAAAATGTATTAAGATTGTTACAATAAAAACTCCGGCAACAAATATCAGTCCAAGAGCTATGTCGACTAGCTTACTAGGGTTGACGTATGAAGTCATTGCATTTGTGATCGACCAAACACTCGTCGAAAACGCCAGCAAGGCCATCACCTTCCGAATCTCACTCTTCGAATGCGTCACCCAAAAGAAAATCGCGAGAGCAAGCTCTCCGGCTCCAACTAAATATGTTGCTGTCAAAAGAATCGTCTTCATTTCTTCAAAATAATATAACCCGTCGCTCCGACCCAAAAAGAGGTAAAGAGTGACCCTATGTATCCAAAATGACTTTTTGTAACCAACGGCAAAATAATATCGAAAGCCGTCGTTACGGCAAGCGAAGCCAAGACTCCCCCCAATACTACAGATAAGTTTCGGCGATGGCTTCCATCGCTTTTCCGACGATGAACGATAAGGCTCGTGACTGACCAAATCCAGTATACACCAACAAATGTTAAGAGCAGCCCGAAGAGCTCACCAGGCGACGTCTTATACCCTTCTGCGTAGTGATATGTTGCTTGGCGTTGTACTACGGCGTTGGTCAGAAGAACGGCCGGGACAAAAATTGCTACTGGCCACAGTGCCAACTGCCACAGCTCGCGCCACGAATGCCGTGAGATTGGATAGGATAAACTGAACGGCAGAAAACATGCGGTGGCTATGACTCCTCCTGCCCAACCAATTTTATCTCCAATAAATAGATTATCGAGCACGTACCCTAACCCATTCGCCGCAACATAAATAGCCGACCCAATCGCAAACAACCCAAAAAACACGGTGGCTGGCGACTTCTGATACCGAATCAAAAACCACACCCCGAGATAAAGTTCAGCCACCGCGATCGCGAGTAAAATATAGCCAATGTTCATTTCTTCAACAAAATATACGTTGCGGAACCAAGCCAGAAAACAGTAAATAGAGAGCCGATGTACCCGATGCGGGTGATGCTTGTCAGCGGCAGATAGACGTCACCATACACGGTTACCGCCAGAGAAATAATGGTGCCAATTAAAAGAATCCTGAGTTGCGAACGATGGACACCGCCACTTTTAGTAAAGCGGGACGCGAGGTTGTAGATGGACACACCCCAATACCCGACGAGGAGCAGCAAGAACAACCACAGATACGGTCCCTCAGCCGTGCGATAGCCGTGGCCAAAGCGAACAACGGCATGTTGAAGAACAAATGCATTGGTGAACAGAAACCCAGGTACGAAAATAATAAGCGGCCAGATCACCCAGGGCAATAACTCGCGATAGGTCCGACGGGCAATCGGAAATGAAAAACTGAACGGAAGAAAGAAAATGGTCGACATAGCGCCACCAGCCCAGGCTAAGTGTTCAGCGAGTTGTCCCGTAATAAACCAATCTACATATCCAAAGCCGTTAGCACCGACATAAACAGCCGAGCTCAACGCAAACAATCCATACCAGACCGTCGTCTGGTTCTTAGGATAGCGGATAATAAACCACAGCCCGAGCCATGCCTCGGCGACCGCAATTGCCAAAAGAATATAGCCAATGTTCATTTCTTCAACGCTATAACCGCCGCCACCCCGACAATCGCGGCCGAACTCTCTAAACCGATAAACGGCGGGTGCCCGAGCTTCAGCGCGGGCATCATCACGTCGGTGACCAAGCCAATCGCCCCGGAACCGAGCAAGGCTATGGACATAATCGCCGTTTGCCGGCGTTCCGCCCCCTGCAATCGCGAAACTTTGGCCAGCAGATTGACCATCCCGAAAAGGAAAATGGCGGCGGCGTAGAATGAGAAAATGAAATATGACGTCCCGGTCACCGCTTCAGGCACGCCATCATGTAAGCTCACCGATTGCAGAAAATTCGGACCAAAGTAGACCAGGGGAATAAAAAATGCTAAGGCGACCGGGAGCACAAACCTGGAGAACCCCACTTGCCCCACCGACGGCGAGGGGTAATAGACGGAAAAGAGATAGATCAGGGAAAAGGTCCAAACACCGGCCAGCGTCGCCAGCCGCCCCAGGCCTAAGCGAACCGCCGGGTCACTCGTCACAGACATGGCCGCAAGAAGGACGCACAGCGCCGCTAAACCAAACAAAAGTCCGCCGAGGGCTAGGATGCTGCGGGAGCGCTGGTATTTTCCCAGGATCCAAGCGCCAAGGCCAAAATCAAGCAGGGCAAGGATGAGGAGAAGACTGGAATGGATGTTGAAAGACATATTTTT
>CAYXYA010000122.1:0-6222 GCA_964469185.1 uncultured bacterium
GCCTGCCCATGGGTGATGGTGATGTTGGTTTCAGTGTATTGGTAGCTTCCACTGAACATCGTGCCCCCCGTCACGGCCGCTGTCGGGCCGGGCGTCGGAGTAGGGTAAGAACCGCCCCCGCCGTAGGTAGGCATGTTGGTGTCGCTACAACCGCCGGGGATCAACAAAAGGCAAATAACCGTAAATATTGCGAAGAGAAGTTTCATTTTTTGCCTCCGCTTACAAATTCCCTTATTTAATTGCTAGGCTCCCTGAAGCGGTTTGTCGAGAGGGGGCTGGGTGGGTTGAGAATGAACCGGGAAATAAAGGTTAGGATGCCATCGCGCGCGACTTCTTCGATGTAAAATGCTCCTAAATCCAGTGAAGGAGAGAACATGAAAACGAGTCCATTTCGAGTGATGGGGTTTTTGCTGGCCGCGGTCCTGGCCTTCGGAAGTGTCGCTTACGCACAGGACGAGGATGATGCCCCGGTCAAGGGTTCCATTGCGGCGGTCAAAGAAACAAAAAAAGAGATTCTGGCGAAGATGGTCAAGGTCTCTTTTCAGGGGGCTTTAGCTGTCGCCCTTAAAAGGGTCCCAGGAAGGGCTGTCGACGGAGAGTTGCAAGTCGAGAATGGGTTCCTCATCTATTACATTGATATCGTCGGGATGGACGGCAAAATTAAAGGGGTCGCGGTTGACGCCGGCACCGGTGCGGTCCTGAAGGTCGATAACGATGAAGGCGATGGAATGGAGGGAAAGTAACGGGGTTCATGACCGGGGAGACTTGTTTCTTGGATATATGATCGTCCCAAGCGTGGAGGGTTGAGATGCTCGACGAAATGCCGGTAAAGCGGACCCGCAAAAAAATGAGCGCCGCCAAACGGTGGACCATCATGCTTGGCCTCGCCGCGTCGGTCCTGTTGTTTTTCTTCGTGTTCTACGAGACCTATTATTTGACCGGCATTCTTAAGTATTGAATTTGATCTTTACCTGAAAGGGAAACCCATGGCACTTTTTCCGACGGATGACACGATCTCTCAAGAACGTAGGAACTTCTTCCGATTGGTCTACACATGGATGGCTGTAGGTCTTGCGGTATCAGGCGTTACTTCAATAGGAGTTGCTTCACAACCTGACTTGGCGAATGCCATTTTGGGTAATCAGCCGTTTTTCATCTGTCTTCTGGTTTGCGAAGTCCTTTTGGTGCTTTTCCTGGCGAGCGCCATGCAAAAGCTTTCCGGTTGGGCGGCGATCGCGCTGTTCCTGTTCTATTGCTTCACTTCTGGGCTCACGCTATCCGTCATCTTTTTTGTTTTCGCGATGAAATCCATCATCAGTCTTTTCTTCGTGACGGCGGGCGTTTTCTTGATCATGGCGGTTTATGGGTATACCACCGACCATGATTTGACCAGCTGGGGGCATGTGCTTCTTTTCGGGCTTCTCGGCATCATTTTGACCTCGCTGGTCAATTTATTCCTGCATAGTGAAGCCGTCGATTGGGGCGTCAGTGTCGTGGGTGTCTTTGTTTTCACGGGGCTTATCGCGTACGACACTCAAAAACTGAAAACGTTAGACACTCCTGGAACGGTCGAGGGTAGCGAGGAAGAAACCAAGTTGGCTATTTACGGTGCGTTGGATCTGTATCTGGATTTCATCAACCTGTTCCTCAAGCTTTTGAGGCTGTTTGGTCGTAGACGTTAAATAAAATGAAACCTTACAAACCTTGTCAGAACCATCCCGACCGTGAGAGCCAGAGCTTTTGCCACTTTTGTAAGACGGACTATTGCGGCGAATGCCTTGTCGAGGGGCCGGAATATTACTATTGCCGAAAATCCGAATGCCAAAAGGCGTTTAAAGAGGGCAGATGCGAATTAGCGAAGGTTTCCGGTGGACCCGGAAAGATGAGCGATGCGGATTGGGTGACTCTCCATGATTGCCCGAACCTTGAGAGCGCCCAAATCGCCCGTATCCGTTGGATGGCGAAGGGGTTCGAGACCCGTATCTTGGATGAACGTCCTATCGTGCCCGGTCTTGAGGAAGGGAAAGAACCCGAAGGTGAGGTTCAACTACAAGTTCACGCCTTCGATCTGCATGACGCCCTGAAGCTTTATCGTTTTGACCTTCCGAAGAGCGAGGATGATAAAGACGCCAAAGTCTAACTAGATGTTCTGTTCACATTCCGACTTAACTTGTTCAAATAATCACTAAACAGGGTTATGGCATAGGGAACTACTCCCGAATTGCCCCTGTTTAGCCCGTTTTTCACCCCCTTTGTTGGCGCAGATATTGCATTTACAATAGATTCGCAAATCGATAGAGCGGTATCACCTTCTCGGGGGGGTTGATGTGAAAAAAATGGGTGGTTTGATCCTCTCTGGCCTCGCCTGCGCTCTCCTATCCGTTGGTTGTTCCTCAAAATTCAATGTTCCGTCCTTCCTATCCCGGCTCCATCCACGCCGGATCTCACGGCTCCTCTTACCTATGTTTCCTTATTCGGGGGCACGGGTACTGGAAATGGTAAGGTCAGTACTCCGCTTGGTATCTACGCCGACTCGGCAGGTTATATCTATGTGGCCGACACCTATAACAACCGGATTCAAAAATTCGACGGCGCGGGCACTTACCTCACTCAATGGGGCACGAGTGGAACGGGCAACGGGCAATTCAGTCACCTCTCCGGCATTTGCGCGGATTCCGCTCACAACATTTATACGTGTGACAGTACCAACGATAATGTCCAAAAGTTTTCCGATACAGGAACTTTCCTCGCCTCCTGGGGTAGCACGGGCACCGGCAACAGCCAATTTACGGGGCCCTGCGGAGTGGCGGTAGACCCTTCTAATAATGTTTTTATCGTGGACGCGACGAACGCCAATATCCAAAAATTCAAATCCGATGGGACTTTCCTCACGAGTTGGAGTACCCAGGGTTCTTGGAACAGTTATTACAGTTATCCTGACGGCATTACTTGTGATGAATCGGGCAACGTTTATACTCCCGATTATTACAAGATCTGCGTTTACAAATTCAGCAATACGGGAACTTACATCACCCAATGGGGAACCTCCGGCAGCGGGCCGGGCCAGTTCAGCATCCTTTCCTGCGGTATCTGCATCGACAAGTATCATTGTGTCCATGTCGCCGATTACGGCAACACGCGCATCTCGGATTTTACCGAAAGTGGCACCTTCCTCTGCCAGTGGGGAACAACCGGTCCTAACGCTTTAGGGACCATCGATTTTCTTACCGTGGCTCCTTCCGGCAAGGTGTACATCGTCGACGGCAACAACATCAAGATCTTCAGCCGGTAAGCGGCTTTTTTATTGGCCGTCCTTCTGTTCGTATTCCGTCTTCACTTGTTCAAATAATCACTAAATCGGGGAATGCCAAAGGGAACCGCTCCTAAACGGCCCCTGTTTAGCCCATTTTTCACTCCTCCAATTGGCCCGGATATTGCACTAACAAGAGATTCGCAATTCGATGGGGCGGTAGCACCTTTTCGGAGGGCTGATTTGAACAAAACAATCGGGTTGATCCTCTCTGGCCTTGCCTGCGCTTTCCTATCCGTGGGATGCTCCACAAAATTCAGTGTTCCATCCCTTCCCGTGACGCCCGTCGCGCCTTCCCAACTTCCGCTTGTCTACCTGGCCCAATTTGGAAGCGCGGGCAGCGGGAATGGTCAGTTCAATCAGCCTCTTGGCCTCATCACCAACTCATTGGGTGAGTTGTACGTGGCTGACACGCAAAATTTCCGGGTCCAAAAATTCGACGGCACGGGGAACTACATCACTCAATGGGGCACTCAAGGGACGGGGAACGGCCAATTCGGTCAGATAGCCGGCATATGGGTGGATTCCTTGAATAACCTCTATACCGTTGACGATAACGACAAGGTCGAAAAATTCACTAGTGCTGGAACCTTCGTCACATCATGGGGCAGTCGCGGTACGGGTAATGGCCAGTTTATGGGACCTCGCGGTATCACGGTGGATCCTTCCGATAATGTTTTTATTGTGGACTCCATCAATAACAACATCCAAAAATTCAAATCGGATGGAACTTTCATAACCAGTTGGTCCACCAACGGTTCTTGGGACAGTAATTACGGCGCTCCTGACGGCATCACCGCGGATCAATCGGGCAATATCTATACTCCGGATTTCAATAATTTTGCCGTTTACAAATACAGCGGTACGGGGACCTATCTGACCCAATGGGGAGGCTACGGTACTGAACCCGGCCATTTCGCTACTCTTTCCTGTGGGATCTGCGTGGACAAACATGGTTTTGTTTATGTCGCCGATTATGGCAACCGACGCGTTTCGGATTTCACGGAAACTGGCACTTTCCTCTGCCAATGGGGCGATACCGGCCCCAACGCTTTGGGACCTTTCGATTGGCTCTGTCTGAGTCCTTCCGGCAAGGCCTATGTCATCGACAATAATAGAATCAAAATTTTCGAGCCCAAAACTTTTTAATTTTAGCCACGATCAGATAAAGCCCTCCTCGCCCTGAGCAAGCGACAGCGCATCGAAGGGTTCACGAGATCGCTAATTCCTTGTTCTCCTGGAATTGACACACTCGAAACTAACCCTTCGGGTTCCTCTCCGATCAAAAACCAAAACTTAAGTTGACACAATATACCTAGCTATGCTATGTATGTTGGGTGAACGTGAACACTGAAAATTGGAGGACGCAAGTTCGAAGGGGTTACCTCGAGCTCTGTATCCTGCTTCTCATCCAGCGTCACAAACGTCTCTATGGGTTCGATCTTCTCGAGAAACTCGAGAAATCGGGTCTGCCCTTGAAGGAAGGCACCCTTTACCCCTTGCTGGGCCGCTTGGCGGAGGACAAATGCCTGAACACGGTTTGGGAGACTGAAAATGTCAAAGGTCATCCCCGGAAATTTTATTCCCTCACAAAAGAGGGCGCGAAGGTGTTGGAGGGGATGGAAGCGGAATTCGAAAAGATGATTCGGACGTTTAAAACGGTTCAAAAAGAATAATTCCAGGAGGTAGGGAAAATGAGCGTTAAACCGGTGATCGAATCGTATTTGGAGGCGCTGGACAACGCGCTGCGCCACATTCCTACCAGCGAGAGGTCGGACATCATCACCGAGATCAAAAGCCACATTCTGGAAGCCCAGAGAAAGAGCCCCAATAAAAAGATCAAGGAAATTTTAAGTTCGCTGGGCGACCCGGATACGGTGGCCAGCCGCTATCTCAATGAAAGGGGTCTGAAGCCGAACAGTTCCTTGAAAGCCACCAAGATCAGGTGGTTCACCACTGGTTTCCTGACGGCGCTTTTGATCCTATCCGTCGTATTTTTCTTCTCGGTCTGGGGGTTCATGCCCGTCAGCACGGTCGACCAGTTGATGGGGCCGAACATGAATCTGGGTTTTTCGGAAAGGTTGAAAAGAGGGCTGAAGAATTTAAGCGATATGGTCCCCACCCTCCCTCAAAATTCGGAAGGCTCGCTCCAAATGATGAACGGGAACGGTCCCGCGACCGGGGGAGCGAACCTTGTATTTTCGTTCGATACGGGGACGCTGAGGGTGCTGCCTTCGAATGAATCTACGACCTATCGTTACGCCTTCAAATACACGGGAAAGGTTCCTCGGTCCCTCGATGCCAATGCCGTGAATGAACCTTTGTATAAAGACGGCTCCTATATTTACGACCTGAAAGAATCCGGAAATATCGACGGCGTCATTGAGGTGCCCCAAAAAATGAAGTTGGTCATCAAGGGGAGGAATGGAACGGTCGAAATTCAAAAACCTGAAAGTCCCATGGACATCACCCTCGACGCCGGACAAGTGAACATTTCACCGAACTCCAACGTTAAATATAAATTCGAAGTCCATGTTTCCAAGGGTCATGGGGATCCATTCGAATCTTCCGCCGCGAAGGACGCGGTTCCGATAAAAGTGACGGTCACCGATGGTTATGTCAACCGGCGGTAATAACGAAAAAAGTCCGAAATCTCGAAATGGGGAGGGGATCAACGGGGACTTATATATTTAAATCCCTGAACAGCTTTCTTTTTTGCCCCTTTCCTCTCCAGCCCTCATCCGTCAGCGGGGTCGGGGAAATGAGATGAGGATCATTGTTTCGCTCCACACATTCCCCTGTGGGTCCCTTTCGCTCACTTGAGAAGGTCCAGACGGGCCACTTGGCAGGGGCTTTTGAAGAAAGGGGCAGGGTGTTTTTTTAGACTTAAATCTTTAAAAACCACAGGCCCT
>CAYXYA010000123.1:0-6215 GCA_964469185.1 uncultured bacterium
TCGTCGGATGAGGCCTTGACGCTGGAACCTCCCACGATATTTTCGTTGGAACAGTGCTTGGAATACATCCAGGACGATGAACTCTCGGAAGTGACGCCCCAAAACCTCCGTATGCGTAAGCGTATCTTGAGCAATGACGCCCGTATGAAGGCCGAAAAATCGACCGCTAAATCGCCCGCAAAAGCGACGATCGGCTAAAGCGGCAGACCCCTTCGTTATTGGATTTGCCCCCAGGGGGAGATAGAATAGTTTCCATGTTCCCTAGCCCATTTCAAACTTTTCTTCTCGTGATGACCCTCGGTTTGGCCGCGCCGACCCTTTGTCTCGCTCAGATCGATCTTAACCCCGCTAATCCAAAACCAATGCTGGCGGATCAGAGTTCCGATCAAGAGATCCCTGAAACCGCCGATTTCGCGAAACCCTACGATTACGAACGGCAGGCCTACGGTTATGACCCCGAGGGGATTGTTTACCATGAAAACCAGGTAGAGGATCTTCAAGTGATTTTTATCACCTCACTACCATTTACGGCGGCGGGGAGTTATTGCCTGACAGGTCTGGCTTCTTTGGTCACCCGCGGTCAGTTCTCGGTTGGCGGTGATTTTTTCTTCCCATTCCTTGGCGGGGTCTTGGTTGGTTCAACCACGATCATGTGTGTTTCAGTTCTCTCCAATCCCTATCCACCGCCGGCTTCGACGACCATTGTTCAGGGTTTTAACCCTTTGCCCGCCTTGGCTTTTAAGGTGCCTCTCCTGACGGCTCGTTTTTAGGAGGATTTTGGCCGCTGTTAGAGTCGATTATTCCGAAATTGTTATGTTGGGTTCCTTAAGATAAGGTTAAAATGAGCCGGATTTTTAAGAAGATTTTATCCATGGGCAAGGAGAGTTTTGAATGATGAAACGATTTTTGGTTTTCATCTTCTTTTTCGCGGTAACCGGATGGACGTTCGCTCAGGATATGCCGCCTTTGCCATCAGATGCTTCCGCGCCCGCTTCTTCTAGTACGGCGATGCCCGATCTTCCTGGTTTACCTGGTGGCGGCGCGCCTGCTTCTTCCGCCGCGCCTTCTGGGGATCTGCCTGGTCTTCCGGGGTTACCGGGTGGACCTTCGACTTCCGCTTCTCCTTCGGGAGATCTGCCAGGGCTTCCCGGATTACCAGGCGGGTCTTCAACCGCCGTTCCCTCGGGTGATCTACCGAGACTTCCGGGATTGCCGGGTAACTCTTCCGCGCCTTCCAGTGGTTTACCCGCGCTTCCTGGTGCCGCAGTTCCCGCTGATAATGGAATGCCTGCGCTGCCCGGTACGGCGCCAGCCGCTGCCGCTCCAGCCACGGCTCCTGCCGCAGCTCCAGCCGCTGCCGTGCCAGCTGAGGCTGCTCCCGCCCCGCAAGCTGAGGCTCAACCTGCCGCTGAAGAACCTAAGCCCGCTTCGCAGCAATCGAAAGCCCGGCCTAAAGTCATTTTTGGTGGATGGATCAAAGCAAAGGGCGGGAACATTACCGCTAAACTCTCTTGGATATCCCAGGAAATTCTCAACGTAACGGATGCCAAGCGGTACAAGATGGCCAAGGAAGAGGGCGTTTACCAGGGTGAAGAGAACAAAGGTCCCCAATCGAGGACATTTACTTTTAAAGTTCCTGGATCCAAGGATACGGTCGAGGTTTATGTCAAACAAGTAGGTAAGAAAGTTTGGTTGAGGGTCGGTCCTCCCGAAGAACCAGCCCCGGCGGATCATACTTTGTCCCAGGTCCAAAGGATCAGGGAACAAAACATGAAGGTCATGAATATCCTTAAAGCGAAGTTCAAGAGCCGCCTGGGTCCGCACCGTGTTGTGCCCGACTGGAGCGCTGATTATGACCATCAAAAGGGAACGGCTGACGAATAGAAGGGATTAACGCATGTCCCGTCATCAGATCGCTTGGATCTTCTATGGTATCGGTGTTCTTGCTATTCTTTTTTCCCTCGCGCGTACCTATTACCTGGTTTGGAAGATCCGCAAGCAAAAATAAAGGGGAGGTTCTTCATGAGCGTTCGGCAGGCCGCCAAAAAGGTTTCAGCGTCGGATCCTGGGGAAGGACGTCTTACTTCCCTGGATGCCCTGCGGGGCTTCGCCATGTTCTGGATCATGGGGGCGGATAAGATCGTTCCCGACCTCGCCAAAGCTTTTCATTGCCAATTTCTGGACTCTTTCGCGCTTCAGTTCGACCATGTTGACTGGAACGGCCTCCGCTTTTATGACCTCATTTTCCCGACCTTCATGTTCGCGGTCGGAGCTTCCATCCCTTTTTCCTTCGCTAAGCACCAGGGTGAGGGGATGGGAAAGAATGAGCTTTACTCCAAGATCCTCAAACGCGCGGCCGCGATTTTCTTGCTGGGGATTGTTTATAACGGCGTTTTCCGACTAGATGGCTGGGAGAATTTCCGCCTCTACGGCGTTCTTCAGCGCATTGCTCTCACCTATTTAGCCGCGTCCTTCATTTTCATGAACACGAACCTCCGGGCAAGGATTTGGTGGACCTGCGGACTTCTTGTTTCCTACTGGGGCATCATGACCCTCATTCCCGTACCGGGTCATGGGGTTGGGGACATGACGCCTGAGGGGAATCTGGTCGGATATCTGGATCGGTGGATGCTCATGGGAAGCCGTGTGTGTTGTTATAAGTTCGGGGACAACGAGGGACTGCTTTCGAACCTTCCGGCTATCACCACAGTGCTATTCGGGACATTCGCGGGAGATTGGTTGAGGTCAAAGAGACCTCCGACCTTGAAGGCCTATGGTTTGGCAGGTGTGGGTTTAGCGGGATTAGTCGTCGGTTACACTTGGGACTTCGTATTCCCCTTGAACAAGAATCTTTGGACCAGTTCCTTCGCCTGCGCGGCCGCGGGATATTCGGCCCTCGCGCTAGCCCTCTTTTATTGGATGATGGATATTAAAAAGTGGAGAACTTGGGCGTTTTTCCTGGTGGTGATCGGATTGAACCCGATTACGATCTATCTCGGCCAGAGCATCATTGATTTCAACCATATTTCCGCCTACTTCCTCAAGGGACTCTCGGCTTTTGTCGAACCCTGCGGGGCCCTGCTTCTAACCCTGGGAACCCTCACGGCCAAGATCGGTTTTCTTTTCGTCCTTTACCGGCAAAAGATCTTTCTCAGACTCTAGTTGTTGGCGTTCGAGAAATGTTTTCCGCCAATGAATTTCGTTCACTCTATCAATTGGGTTTGACCGAACTCTTCATCCCATTCCCCCATATTTGGTAGGCGGGAAAGCTCTTGCCATCTACCCCTTGGGATGGTACATTCTTCAAGAATCAAGCCGTTTCCACCCTTTCCTACGCTTTTTACGGCCTTTTTTCCATCTTGGTTGCCCTTTTGGAGAAATAGGTTGTACCTAAAAAAACTCGAAATCCACGGTTTTAAATCCTTCGCCGATCGAACTGAATTATTTTTTGAGCCGGGCGTGACCGCGATTGTGGGCCCCAACGGCTGCGGTAAAACCAACGTCGCGGACGGCATACGCTGGGTCATGGGTGAGCAATCCGCCAAGGGTCTTCGCGCCGGCGAAATGACGGACGTCATTTTCAACGGAACCGACAGCCGCAAACCTTCCAGCATGGCCGAAGTGACATTGACTCTCTCGAACGAAGATAAGACCATTCCGCTTGAGTTCAACGAAATTTCCATCTCCCGCCGGGTTTACCGTTCGGGGGAATCCGAATATCTCATCAACAAAACCATAGCCCGCCTCAAGGACGTCCGGGAACTTTTCATGGGTACGGGATTAGGCATCAGCGATTATTCCATCATGGCCCAGGGTCAAATGGATCAGATCATCACCTCCAAGCCGGTCGAGCGCCGCGCCATTTTCGAGGAAGCTGCCGGCATCACCCGCTACAAGGCCCGCAAGGTGGAGGCTCTTCGAAAGTTGGACGCGACCGAACAGAACCTGGTCCGGGTTTCGGACATCATCGCCGAGATCAAACGGCAGATCTCGACCCTGGAACGCCAGGCCAAACAGGCCGAGAAGTACCGCGAGTACAAAGAGAACCTGGGCAAGCTTCAGATCCAGATCCACCTCGATAAATCGGTCAAGCTGAAATCGAAGCTGAAGGACCTTCATCATAAGATGCACCAGGTCAGCGAGCGGTTGAGCGAAGCTCATGGCGAAACCCATAAACTGGAACAGGATGAAAAGGCCCAGCGGACCCATCTGAATGAGATCGAGGAGGAGTTGACGCAAGCGAGGGAACAGGCCTACAAGATCAGCAGCGAGGTCGAGGTGACCCAGGGCCGGGCCGAGGGTACCCGCCGCCATAAGGGTATGTTGGCCGATCAAAGACAGCGCAACGCCCAGCAGATCACCGAGGGATTGAGCCGTATCGAGCAGCTAAAAATTTGGGTGGCCGAGAGACTTCACCTGATCGAGAACAAAGACGCGCAAAAGCGGGACAAAGATTCCTTGAGGATCGAGCTCGACAACAAGCGGAGCGCCCTGGATAGCGATCTCTTCTCTAAGTACCAGGACCTCGAGAACAAGAACGCGACCGCCATGGATCTGGTGACCAGAACCGCTCAAATGAAAGCGGAGATGGAATCGCTCAAGTCGCAGGACGAGGAGACTTCCCGCCGGGTCAATGATCTGACCGCTCAAGTGGAGAGGTTGCGAAACGAGATCACGCAAACCGAGGGGCGTTTGACCGCGGTCCAAACCGAGAAGAACCACATCCAAAGCGAGGAAACCCAGGCGGATCAAAGTATTTTGAGGTCCCAGACCGATATTGCCCAGCACGAGTCCCGCATCGATGATCTGAACAGTTCCTTGAAACAACTCGCCAACCGTTTTTCCGAAGCCCGCTCCCGCTACGAGGTGCTGGAAGAGCTTCAAAACAAACTGACCGGCTATGACGGTGGTGTGAAAGCGATCCTGCAGGCGAAACAGCAGGAGCCCCTGATGTGGCAGGAAGTTTTGGGTGTTGTGGCCAACTTGATCTCGGTCGACCAGTCGTACGAAAACGCGGTCGAGGCCATTTTAGGCGGGCAACTACAATCGCTGGTGGTCCAAAATCGCGCGACCGCCGCCAAAGTCATCGCGCAGCTCAAGGCGGACGGCCAGGGCAAGATCTCGCTGTTCGTATTGGAAGACCTGATCAAACTTCAGGGTCAGGGCTTGCCGGAAAAATTACTCTCGGAGAACGGCGTCGAGGCGTCGGTGCTTTCCCTGTTGAAATACGACGCCAAGATCGAACCCGTCGTGAAATTCCTTTTTGAGCAGGATGTTTTTGTCCGGGATCTAGCGTCAGCCGAGACCCTGATCGATATTTATCCCCATACCCGTTTTGTCACCAAGGACGGCGACCGCCTGGGGCCTTTGGGTTTCATCAAGGCGGGGTCGGCGGCGGCGGGTGTGTCCCTTTTGGGCCGTCACCGTGAGATGTCGGAGTTGGCCGATAAAATACGGGACCTGGAGGGCGAGATCCAGAAGTCCGAGGCTGAATTAGGCGACACAAAGAAAAACCGCAAGGAAACTGAAGACAGGCTTTTGTCCTCGGAAGCGCGGCGTCATCAACTGAAGATCCGCCTTGCGGAGATGGAAAAAGAGATCACCCAATTCCACGAGGCGTTGGGACGCCTGACCGCTGAAAAAGACACCGAGGAGAGGGAGAAGTCCGAGGTGGAACAGCACTGGAGCACGGATAAGATCCGCATCCAGGAATTGAGCGGGCTTTTATCCCAAAGCGAGCAGGCCCAGCATTTAACGCATGAGGAGATCTCCGCCGCCCGCGCGCACCTGCAAAACTTACAGATCCAGAAAGACGCGCTCTCCAAACAGGTCCTTCAGGTAGAACTGGAACTGGCCGCTTTGGATGAGGTGGACCAGCGTTCCAAAGAGGAGGCGGAACGTTATCAAATGGAACAGGATCAACTGGCCCAGTCCGTCGAGCTCAAGGGCCAGGAAAACCGGCAGTTCGACCAGCAGGAACAACAGTTATCGCTGGACCTGACCGATCTGGAGACAAAGGCCGGCGGTTTGGTCGGGATCAAGCAAGAAGCGGATGAGAAAGTCAGGGTGATCGCGGAAAATCGCGAAAAGATCGCCGCCGAAACGCATGCCTGGACGGAGAAAGTACACAAAGCTCGCGCTAAGTTCGAGGAAGTCCAAAGAGAACTTCACGCCCACGAGGTTCAAGAAGCCCAGATCAACGTGGAAACCCGGAA
>CAYXYA010000124.1:0-6105 GCA_964469185.1 uncultured bacterium
CCGAACTCAAAAAAGCCGGCGTGAGCGAAAAAAGCCTTTTGGCTTTGAAAAATTCTCCCGCGGTCCGAGCCCTGGTGAAAAACGCGGTGGGTTATACGCAAACCTATTTCAAACATGGTCGTCCCTTACTGGACTCGGTCGACGGTCGATTGAAATGGGAATTACGGGCGACCTACCTGGGCGGCCAAGGCATTCTGCATAAGATCCGGCGGATGGATTACAATGTGCTTCAGAACCGTCCCACCTGGACGGCCTTCGACAAAACAACGCTTGCCCTAAAAGCCTTGCTGGGATGGATATCACTTTAAAAGAGGCGCCTTGAATCCTCAAAGCGGATCCCTTCAACAAAAGACCAGTTTTTATTATCCTCTCCTGCTTTTGCCGGCGGACAAACGGCAAGCCATGGAATCCCTTTACCGCTTTTGCTGGGCCGCCGACGACATCGCGGACAATCACGACCCTCTGCCGGTCAAAAAAAAGAACCTCGCCGTCTTCAAGAAAAAGTTAAAGGAAGCTTTCGCGGGAAGATCCAAAGACCATTTTTTCAGGACCTTTCAAAAGACCATCGAGCAGTTCCGACTTTCTCCCGAACCTCTCTGGCGTATCCTTCAGGGCGTCGAACGGGACCTCAAACCCGTGCACTTCAAAAAATTCTCCGAGCTTCACCGCTACGCCCTTCAAGTCGCGGGCGGGCCAGGTCTCGCGAGCATGGAAATTTTCGGATTTAAGGATAAAGCCCATCGGGAATACGCGGAAAACCTCGGCGTTTTCCTGCAGATCGTCAACATCACCCGCGACTACCGCGAGGACATGGCGTTAGGCCGCCAATATTTCCCCGACGAGGATTTCAAACGCTTTCACCTCAACCCCCGCGCTATCGGCGAGCGGAACTCCCATTGGAAATCGTTCGTGGACTTCCAATTGAACCGAGCCTGGTCTTTTTTCAAGAAAGCCCACAAATCCCTCTCCCGCCAACAGCAGAGCGAGCTTTTGACCGCTGAGGCGATGTCGTCGATCTACGTCAAATTGCACCAGAAACTCAAAGCCCATCCTCACCAGATCTTGCAGCGCCGCGTGGCTCTGTCCCAGCGGAATAAACTCGCTTCAGTCCTCGGAGCTTCCTGCCGCTGTTTCATTTGGAAATGGGCAAAAGACTGATGAAGAAAGTCATCGTGGTCGGAGGCGGTTACGCCGGCATCTCGGCGGCGACCTCGTTGGCGGAAAAGGGATTCGCGGTCGAGCTTTTGGAATCCCGCGGTTTTTTAGGCGGACGGGTCTATTCCACCACTCCGACCGAGAGTTTTCCCGCGCCGGTGGACAACGGTCCCCACCTTTTCATGGGTTGTTACCGCGAAGCCTGGAAGTTCCTGGATCGCCTGGGCTCGTCGCACGCTTTCCACCGCATCGATCCCCTTCGCCTCTCCTGGATAGTTCCAGGCGGGGAAAAAGTTTCCCTTCGCTGCGCTCCGCTCCCTGCGCCTTTCCATCTCGCCTGGGGCCTCTTGACCTCCAATGCCTTTTCCTTTTCGGAAAAAATAAGGTTGGCGTGCGGATTGGCGGCCTTTTCAAAAAAACCATTCGCTCTCAAGGCTGATGTCTCAACGGTCGTTCAGTTTTTGAACGCTTCCAACCAAGGTCCGCAAGCCTGTGAGCGGTTTTGGATCCCGCTTTGTAACGCGGTCATGAACGTTCCACCCGAAACGGCTCCCATTCGCGGGTTGGGCGAGGTTTTACACCGTATTTTTTTTGGAAGCCGCAAGGATAGTGCCCTTGTCATTACGGGCGAACCCTTGAGCAATCTGGGCTTCAGGGAAGTCGCTGATTATTTGGAAAGAAGGAGCGGCGCCATTCATTTTCACGAGGGCGTGCAGAAATTCATCCCTTCGGATAAAACCTTTGAGCTGACCGCGCGTTCAGGAAAGACCTACACCGGCGACGCGCTCGTTTGGGCCGTACCGCCTTCTTCTTTGTCCCAGCTTTGGCCTTCCGGTACTTGGCCCACGGCTGAGTCCTTTCCCAAATTAGGAAAATCGCCCATCCTTTCCGTTCACTTGATCGTCTCCCAACCACTTTTCGAGGAACACCTGGTCGGCCTCTCAGGCGCGCAATTCGAATGGGTCTTCAACCGCAACGCCAATTGGGGATGGAAAGGCGTCGGTCAATACTTGAGCCTGGTCACGAGCGCCGCTGAAAAGCTGACCGCCCAAAACGAAAAGGAATTGGTGGATTTGGCCGTTCGAGAACTGCGGGACCGCCTGCCCGCCTCATCTTCCTGGGAAGTGCTTCACTCCAAGGTGACGTGCGAAATGGCGGCGACTTTCATATGGAACCAGGAGACGGATAAACTCCGCCCGCCTTGTGAAACGCCTTATTCCCAGGTCTTTCTCGCCGGAGATTGGACCGACACGGGCCTTCCCGCTACCATTGAGGGCGCCTGCTTTTCCGGCCACCGCGCGGCACAACGAGTCGAGGCATACTTAACGCAACAAAAACGGAAATTGGAACTCTGATGAACACGGATGAACTCAGATGGAACCAGGATGGCAAAAGATTTAATCCCATCCATCCCATTCATCATAGTTTCAAAAAAATCATAGTTCCTGAAAGGTTTTGATGGCTCAGCCTGATTTTTTGAAAAACAACCTGGCCGTTCAATGCGAGGACCTCGCGGGCGAGATCAACAAGGTTTATCAGCACTTGCCATGGGCCCGGAAGAACGAGGTCATCGTCCGCCTCAAACGCAATATCCACCAATTGGCGGAAGAAGTTCAAAAAGCCCAAGCTTCCCAAAGCGCCATGACCACCCAAACCCGCCTTCGGGAAGCCATTTCATTGGTCCACGAGTGCGTTCCATTATTGTCTCTTTTGTTGAAAAAGGTTTTGGTCTCACCGGAGCTTCATACCCGTTGGATCAAGCGGTTGAATGAGATGGATAAAGCGTTGAGCACCTGGCTCAAAGGCGCGACGCTTAAGTGAAAAGTCATTGGTTCGAGCCCATCTCCGGGAGTCAAGGATTCTAGAAATGGAAAAATCAAAAATAGCCCTACCGAAATTTATGGTTTACTTTTTAATTCTGACAGTCATGATTCCAGCCTTTGCGATAGCATCCAAATTTATTTTAAAGTTAGTAAACATTAACGATGATTCAATATTTTTTATTGGCCAAATTATTGCTGGTGTATTTTGGGTCGTGGCAATGTGCTTATTAAATATGCATTTACGGTCAATTGATTTTATAAAGAGTATAAGGTTTTTGGGATTTGGCCCCGTCAATTTCAAACAAATTCTTGTTGGAATTCTTTCGCTTATTCCTATTTGGTTATGCTATGGAATTCCAGCTTTGGTCTTACATCAACAAATTGTTTTAAGGCCCCATTGGCTGTTAGAACCTTTATGGATAATTATTACTCCTGGCTTAGTTGAACAAACGCTTGCACAAGGATTTATTTATAGAAATTTAAGAGAAGGTCGTTCTTTTATGGTTGCCGCAACCTACTCAGCCATTTTATGGGGTTTGTCTCATGGTTATATATTCTTTAGTGGTTTTACGAATGAAAACATTTCATTTTTTATACAAGCTATGATCGGAGCAATTCTTTTTGCTTACCCAGCAGTTTTCCTTTTTGAACGTGGCAACAATGTTATTTGGGGGTTTGCCTTGTGTCATATTGGTATTGATTCACCAACCCATGTATTTGATTTCGTCGGAGGAGCAGAAAAATCCGGAATATGGAGTTATTCAAACCTTATTGGGGTCATAGTATGTGTGTGTTCCATATTTCTCTTGGGTTGTTGGTTGATACCCAAACCTAGAAAAGTTGAAAACTAGTGAATTGCCTCAAATTTGGTAATTCGAAAATCGTATGAATTGGGACCCATTTGCGAACTTAATCCCAGAAAGTTATTAAGAGCTGGGTCCATGCATTCGAACACGGGCTGGTGCTTCAAGTTGAATCGTTGAATGTTTGATCCCGTATTTCTCTTCTAAAAGTCGTTCTGCCCGTACCGCCACGGCCTGAGCCGCGCTGAGCGGGCCATCCTCAACCACCAAATGAGCCGTTAAATGGATCCCTCCCGACCCGACTTCCCATAGATGGATGTGATGTACTTCTTTGATCTCGCGAATTTCCTGCTTGAGCGTTTCGGTTATCTTTTCCGGCGTTAATCCCTTGGGTGACGCTTCTAGAAGAATATGCAGGGCCTTCCAAAAAAGTTTGAAGGCGCTCGACGCGATAAGAAGCGCGATGGCCAAGCTCAAAAGCGGGTCCACCCAGGTCCAACCGGTTTGGGCGATGACTACGACCCCGATCAGAACCCCGAAAGAGGAAGCCAGGTCCCCCAAAACATGGATCCAGGCACTTCGAACATTGATATCGTCCTCATGACTACCCCGCAGGAACCAGGCGGATAGGACATTCGCCAAAAGACCGATAAAGGCGATGATCCCCATGGTTTTCCAGTCCGGCAAAACGGGATGGTTGAACCGTTGAACCGCTTCCCAACCAATACCGATGACCATGAGGAAAAAGACAAAAGTGTTACCCAGGGCCGCCAGTACTTCCAAACGGACCAAACCGTAAGTGTGTTTCGAGCTGGTGGGTTTTTCGGCCATCATCATGGCCGCGAGCGAGATCAGGAGCGCCGCGACGTCGGTCAACATGTGGCCCGCGTCGGATAAGAGGGCCAGCGAGCCGGAGAGGACCCCTCCTACTCCCTCCAGGATCAAGATGCCGCCAGTCACGCCTATAGCCCAAAACATTTTATTTTTGCGGGTAATGGAATAGACGTGATGCTCGTGGGAATGTTCGTGGGCCATGACTTATTTTACCTTTTCTAAAAGCTCGCTTCGGAGGAAATAGAGGTAGGTTTCTTTGACCTTTTTTTGTGTGAACTTCTCAAGAAGCTGGGCGTAATAGTCCAATTGTTTCCGGTAAGCCTCTTGGCTCTGTTTGGGATCACGGTCGGTCTTGTAGTCCACCACTACCCACGAATCGTCCTCCAGGAACGCCAGATCGATGACCGCGTTCAAGAAGGTTCCCTCGGGCGTCTTTCCCGTCATGGATAATTCCCTGAAAACATGCCGAGATTTTTTAGCCCGTTTCAAAAGATCACTGGTCAAAGCTTTCGCCGCGAGATCCGCCGCTTCTCTCCCTTTGTCGGGAGAAAGCCCCAGACCGGGCGACCAGAATAGAGCCGCCTTTTGTAGCGTGGCGCCTTCCCAATCCCATCCCTTTTCTAACAACTGGTGGGTCAAGACCCCGAAAGCCCTGCCCTGAGCTCCGTCGAAGGGTTTTCCTTGGTTGTCGCCGGAAGCAGGGTCGCCCCCGCCCTGAGTAAGCGTTAGCGCATCGAAGGGTTCTCCCTCCAACAAATAACCTTCGCGTTGAGCCTTGTCATCATCGCTATGGACGAGAGACGTCACTGATTGAAAACCGGACTTGCCGCGGCGTTGGACGATCAGCGTCTTTTTCGCCTCTTCCAACTGTTTCAAATAAGTTTTTTGGACTTCCACAGATTGGCTGTTCTTTTCTTCTTCCCGCAGATCCACCGCCAAGGCTGAGACTTCCGAATCAGTCTGGGTGGCGGTGATCTTTTGGGACTTCAGTGCCTTGAGGTCGAACCCTGTGGTAATGGGTTTGAGGAATCCTCCGCCTTTTTCCTGGGAGAACAGGGGAATGACCAGGCTTTCCTGCGCGCGGGTACAACCCACATAAAGAAGCCTCAGGGTTTCCGCCGCTTCTTGGGCCTCTTCTTCCTTTTGAGCCTTCTCGAACCCGGCGGTGGAAAGCCGCAGGGATTGTTCCCCCGCCTTGAATTGCGCGACGCTTGAATGGCGGTTCACGATGAAATCGGATTTGCGGGATCTTTCTGGAGCCGCGCCCGAAAGAATGACAACCGGGAACTCCAACCCCTTGGCTTTATGCAGGGTCATGAGCGTGATCTGACGGCCTGTCTCTTCCGGCCCGGGAGCTTCGCCTTCCATGGCATCCTCTTCCCTTTGACGCGAAAGCCATTTCACGAAAGCCCGGTAAGTAAAGTTCTGCGACTCTTCCAGGTCCCGGCACTGATTAACGACCTTCATCAAATTGGCGACGCGTTGTTCCC
>CAYXYA010000125.1:0-6060 GCA_964469185.1 uncultured bacterium
TCGAGGCCAGGACGATGCCGAGGATCCGCGTGAAGATCCGCATGCCGGTTTCTTGGAGAAGAGCGACCACGCGGGTGGAGCTCCGGAGAACAAGATAGACCAGGGCGGCGTTTAATCCGATCGCGACTATCAGCGCGCCCATCAACCCGGCCGAGGCGGCCTGGCCCGTGAGGACGATCACGGTCGAAATGGCGCCCGGGCCGCTCAGCATCGGCATGGCCAAGGGAATGATCGCGACATCTTCTTTAGCCATGCCTTCCTGATCTTCCTCGGGGGTGTGGCGCGTCCTGAGACTCTTGGCCTCCAACATGTCCATGGCGATCTTCAGAAGGATCAGCCCTCCGGCGATCCGGAAGGCATCGAGGGTGATCCCGAAAAATTGAAAGAGATGATTTCCCAGGAGCGCAAACAGGGTCAGGATGATGAAGACCGCCACGGCCGCCTTCTTCGCCATCGCCATCCGCTCGGCGTGGGTGTTGCGCGGGGTGATCGAGAGAAACATCGGAGTATTTCCAATGGCGTCCACAATGGCGAACAGGGATACGAAGGCCGTGACGAAGAATGGGAAGACGGAAGTCATGGATGGCGGATCGATCCTCCTTTGACATACTTTAATCAATTCCGGCTGGCATTGCAAGGTCGGATGCTCATTCCTTTTTCCTTGACAATGATGGGACGCGGGAATACCATGAAGGCTCCCAAAACATGCACCGGCATGCATCTCGGACGGAAGATCAGCCTTGGGAGGGGCAGTAATCCTCGAGGACGCACCTAATCCTTGACCCGCCATCGGCTCTCCGATGATTCGGTCGGCCCTTTCGTTACCAGCGCAGTATCCACCAAAAGGCCTACCATGGCGGCCATTTCTAAGATGGGGTTGCAGCGACAACTCGCAACCGCCGTATTTTTGTCGGTATTCCTGGCGGCTCTCGCCATCTGCGCCGCGCTGTTTTTCTTTAATCAAAAAAGGTTTTACCAAGAGACCGTCCGCCAGTCCAAGGAAATGATCGAGGCGGCGAGCCTGGCATTTTCACAAGCCATGGGGGATGGCGACGAAGTCCTTTTGGATGCCTTTCTTCACGAGCTGCAAAGCCGGAAGGAGCTCTACATTCAGGAGGCCTATGTCCTCAAGCCCGACGGCCGGGTCGTGGCCCATTCCCGTGTTGAGGAATACGGTAAAACCTATGCCGTACCGGAGCTCCTCAAAGAGCAACAGCCTTCCCAGCTTTCCGAGGTATTCCCTGAAAACCCGGATGCCTTTCGCGTGATCAGCCTCTTGCAGGCCAAGGGCGATACCGTCGGCGCACTCGTCGTGGTTTTTTCCACACAACACCTTTCTCAAAAAGTACAATCCGAAATGTTCTGGATCGTGGGCGTCACGGTCCCGATCCTGGTTTTGTCGGGGTTGGGGGTCATGGTCTATGGGCGGCGCATGGTCGCCCGGCTCAGGAATCTACAAAAGAAAGCCCTTGAAATCGGTCGGGGGGAATGGGGTGAGCCGATTGAGGTGACCGGGACGGATGAGATCAGTCAATTAATGGGGGCCTTCAACCAAATGCGCGCTGATCTTTCGCTGTTACATGCCAAAAACCAGAAATCGGCCGGGACGATCGAGGCTTTAAACCGGGATTTAACGGCCCAACTCGCCGTGGTCAAACAGCTCAAGGAGCAGCTTGCCGAGGAAAACGCCGCACTGAGGGAAGAGCTGCGCAGCCTGCACACCCCGGGGGAGATTATCGGGGCCAATGGAAGCCTCCGCCCGATTCTGGACCAGGCCCGCCAATTGGCTTCCCTTCCGATCACGGTGCTGATCACGGGCGAGAGCGGAACGGGTAAAGAGTTGCTCGCCGCATTTCTGCATGAGACGGGCTCACGAAGTAAAGGCCCTTTCGTTAAGGTCAATTGTGCGGCATTGCCGATGACCTTGATCGAAAGCGAACTCTTCGGCCACGAAAAGGGGGCCTTTACGGGAGCCGTCGGACAGAAAAAAGGGAAGTTCGAGCTGGCCCATGGAGGAACCCTTTTTCTGGACGAGGTGGGAGAATTGCCGGCGGAGGCCCAAGCCAAGCTGCTGAGGGCCCTCCAGCACGGCGAGGTCCAACGGGTCGGAGGGAATCATCCCATCTTGGTGGATGCGCGGGTGATCGCCGCCACCAACCGGGACCTTTCGGAGGAGGTGAAGCAGGGGAAATTTCGGGAGGACCTCTATTATCGTTTAAAAGTCGTCGAATTGCGATGTCCTCCCCTACGGGAACGCCTCGAGGATCTCCCGGTTCTGGCCCAGCACTTCATCGAGCATTACAGCCGGAGGCTGGGAAAGCCGGTGCTCGGCATCTCTCCATCGGCTTTGAAGGTACTTGCCGCTTATCACTGGCCTGGGAATATCCGCGAGCTGGAGAACCTGGTCGCGCGTGCGGTGGCACTGGCGACCACTCAAGTGCTTGGCCCGGAAGATTTCCTCTCTTTGCCGATCCCGAGGCCTGAGACAAGATATGTCACGGAACAAGCGAATCCCTCCTCCTTATTTGAACGCCTTCTCGACCTGTGCGGAATAGCCCCGCAGGATCTCAACCACGATGGTTGGGAGAGCATCCTGGCGGCCTGCGAGCGGATCTGCTTACAGGCCATGCTTGAAAAAACAAAAAAACAGAAAGAAGCGGCCAATGCCTTGGGTTTAACAGAGACAAAGCTGCACCGGTTGATCCGGAAACATGGACTCAAAAAATAGATAAAAGTGAAAATCATTATTTCAAAAATAAAATAATTTCATAAATAGAATTTAATTGAAGGGTGCTTTTAGGTTTTTAGCATGCGTTAAAACGTTTTTCATTCGCCGTTCAACCGGCAACGGGTAAACTGAAACTGCATTGAAACTACAGATCTTTTTTTTGTTTTTGATGAACTTATCGAACCATGAAAATGCCTTTTTCAAAGACTGCATGAGGAGAATGGCATGTGGTTTGCTCTATTGCAAAGCGTGAATCATGGGAAATGGAGTTTCTCGGATGATTTCAGTCCAATCATTCAGCCGACATGGGCAGATCCCTCAGCGGGAGGATGCGAAAACGCACCTCGGAACGGCAATCCAGACGGGGAGGGGTGTTGATGCGGAGAACAATCCGGAATCGTGGAGTCATGATGCTGATCGGGATCCTGCTGATTGGGTGGATGGGAACGGTTGCCGCTGCTCCCCGCGAACCCTTTTGGAAGATCGGGCGAGCCATTATCCAGTACGATGTGAGGGGGCAGAAAGAGTTGCTTTTGAAATTGAGCCTTCGCAACGAGGGGAATCCCGGGAAGGCGCCCGTGCAGATCTTGGGACGATGGAAACAGGGAAGAGACAGCAAGTTTACCCTCCTGGTTCGATTGACCACGGAGGTCGAGCTCAAACAAACGGCGATTGGGGTCGTCTCGCTGAAACCGCTGGAGCCCGTGCCGCCCGGAAGACCTTTCCTGGAGCTTTTGGTGATGACCGGAACACGGCAGACGGATCAAACCACCGTTCCGGTGCCATGACAAACATTATTAGAGGGATTACGCTACAGAAATCAAAAAAGGAGGAAGCCATGAAGAACCTTATTGGTCGTTTTAGTATTAGCTTTGCACTGCTCGGCGTTTTGTTTCTGGCCATGGCCGCCCTGGCCCCGCGTGCCGAGGCGGGTGAAAATTGCTGCAGGATCACCGCCATCAATGCCAAGGCAGATTTGGTCACGGCAAAGGACAGCAAAAGCGGCCAGGTCTTCCAATTCAAGGTCGGTAACGCGAAGCAGCTCAAGACCCTAAAGGTCGGCCGGGCCGTGAACTTTACCCGACGCGCCGGGTTGTCCGTCCAAGGCTTGCCTGCAAAGTGTTGCAAACCGATCAGGCCCACAAAACCGATAGAAAAACCTCAAATAGACTGTTCTATTACGCCTGAGCTCTGTCCCGGCGGTAAGCCTCAACCCCCTATAGACAAAAAAACAGGACCGGAAGGTGACTTTATAGATCAATTAAACGATTTTTGTGCTGATGATCCAGATAGCTGTGTTCCCGGCCCGATGTGACTGTGACTCGAGGATTTGCCGGGTGAAACAACCGTTCGGTCATGATAACGGTCTGCACTGGATTAGTGATTCATAAGGAGGTGGATCATGGTCAGAAGAGGTTTAATCAAGATCTTCAGATGGTCACAAAGTGCGAATCGTGATAACCCGGTGAGCACCCCTCGATTTAAGCCGTCGCGCTCTTTAATCATCCTTTTCATCCTGGAAGCGTTTCTCGCGTTTTCGCCAAGCCCGACTGTCGCCATGACCATCATGGAGGCCGCCGATAAGTTCAATATGCTCACGCCGAAGCTGTTACCCCAGCAAACGATCTTCATAGGAGCGTATGATGCCTCGACCCGGCAATTTAGTTGGAACCTGGAAGAGGTCGCCGAATATTATCCCGGGAATCTGCCGCCTTCTAAAACGGAAGAGGAAGGGGGACCCGCCCATCCCTGGCATTCGACGCTGATCACATCGTTCCATGTGAAATACCAATTTAAAATTATTAACAAACCGGCGAACTTTAGCCTCACGCTGTCTACTCCGGACGTAAACGGTCAAATGGTTGAAAAGGCGGCCACGATCAACGGCGATACGGCCTATGTGAGCTTCAATCCCGTTTCAAAATTGCCGCCGCAGACCGTGATATTCAAAGCGTCGGGTACAACAACAGGCGGTTTACTGATCCGTCCCATTATCGCTCCCGAACTTGGGGCCTTTGTGGTTCCCCGCCTTCTGATCGCGATCATTTATGAGCCGCCCGGCGCCCAAAGTTATGCGAAATATGGGACGTCCAGCACCGCCGGGACCGTGGCCTGCTGGGGTTTTGCGCGATCGGGAGGCGTGGTTGAGACGGTGACCGAAAATACGTTTGTCGATACCATCACGAGAGTGGGTAAAGGTGTCAAAGCGGTAGCAAGCGCGGCCAGCCTGGTCACTGGTGGAACAAACCCGTACATTGAGGCCGCGAAGGGAGTGGGGGATGTGCTCGGTCAGTTCAACGATATCATCGGCAACACGGAGATCCAGACCGCCCAGACCAACACCTATGCGGTTTCCCAGTGCAAGGGCACGGCCTTCTCATTGGATAATTGGTACGACAGCGATCCTGCCGATGGAAAGAACTATCCGGGCCAAGGCGATGTTTTTGTGATCTTGGAAAATGTTCTGTTCATGTATGCTTTCGTGGACGGCAAGGTCGTCCTTGCGCCAATCGGCTATAGGGCTGCCCGTAAACTGGTGAGCGCTCAGCTCGATGGATACCTGCCTGCGGCTCAGGCGGGCCAGTACCGGGAGCTGGACCCTTGGTTTAATCCGTCCATTAATCTTGAAAGTCATTCTGCGCCCCCTCAAAGTGCACAAAAGATACTTCCAGGGAAACTGTCTAAGTTGCCGCATGGCCCACGGTTTATAAAACGGCCATCGACTGCCTGCGACATCTACGGTGGCGAGGGGAATGCAATCACCACATCAACCTTTTCGTCATCGGGTGTTTCCCAGATGAAGACTACGACGACCGTCACTAAAGTGTACGGCCTGATGGCTGAATTTATGGGTGCCGCGGGCGAGAGCAGCCAGTCCATCACTTATTCCAGCTCAAAAACCAATTGGAGTATTGATGCCCAGTCGGCGGAGATCTACTTGAATTGCGACGCAATCGATGGCGCCTTCATGGTTGATATTTATTTTGACACACTCCTGGGCACTTTCTTTAGTGTCCGCGGCGAGCCGCTTGACTATCTGGCCGGATTCGTAAGCGACAGCCAAGGCCGACCGCTGGCCAACCAGCCCGTTCTCCTGAAGCTCATGGGCCAAACTTACAAAGTATTATCGGATCAGAAAGGTCATTTCCGCTTTCGCCTGAAGTCACTGCCGAAAGGCTCAGGCTCAATCATGGCCGGTAATATGTCAACGCCGATTAGCTATCAGGGTCGGCCGATCACAAATCTGAAGCTTAAAGTCTCCGAAGGTTCTCCGAAAAAAAACTCCACTCAGAAGCCGAAGGTAGAAGGGACTCCGGGTAACAGCCCCAAGT
>CAYXYA010000126.1:0-5972 GCA_964469185.1 uncultured bacterium
TCACGAAAAGAGAAATCCGATTGGTGTCCATTGCGCTGATGCAACTGCGCCCTCAAAGCGTGGTGTGGGATATTGGGGCGGCGTCTGGTTCGGTTTCAATTGAGTCGGCCTTGATTGCGACGGAGGGCCGCGCCTATGCCATTGAAGTGGATTCGGAGAGCGTGCAGATTTGTAAAGAAAACCTAAAGACCTTCGCGGTGGATAATGTCAGGGTGATAGAAGGCCGTGCCCCTGAAATCTTAAAAGATCTCGAAGCGCCTGATGCGGTTTTTGTGGGAGGGAGCAAGGGAAGCCTGGAAGAAATCATTGATGTATGCCTGAAGCGTTTGAAACCTGGTGGCCGGTTGGTGGTGAATGCCATAACATTAGAAAATGTGAGTGAAGCTTATACGGCTTTTAAATCCAGAGGGCTCTCGCCCGAATTAATACTTTTAAATATTTCCCGTGGGGAACCTTTGGCTCATTACTTGCGGTATGAAGCCTTGAATCCTATTCACGTTTTCGCAGTCACAAAACCCGAGAAGCTAGGAGATGTTTTATGAATTACGGAAAATTATATGGTGTTGGGGTAGGACCTGGAGCATCGGACTTGCTTACCCTCCGAGCGTTAAAAGTTTTACAAACGGTCCCGGTTATAGCCATTCCACGCCGCTCGGAATTCGATCCTTCCGTGGCCTGGACTATCGCCCAGCCGGTCGTGGGGAGTATTCCCGATCAGGAGCGTCTCTTTCTGGAGTTTCCAATGACCAAGGACTCGACGCGTTTAAAACCTGCCTGGGAAACCGCTTTTGCCAAGATCGGCGAGCGTTTGGAAAAGGGCTTGTCGGTGGCCTTTATTTCGGAAGGCGATCCTTTTGTTTATAGCACTTTTATCTATCTTTATAACGAGGCTCCCTTGCGCTGGCCTGGAATTTCAATCGAGGTTGTTCCGGGTCTTTCATCGCTTACGGCTATTTCGGCGGTTACTGGCATTCCCTTGGCCGATGGACAGGAAAGGGTGGCTATCCTTCCTGCCACTTACGGCACCGAAGACCTAGCCCGCTATCTGGAAGAATTCGACACTGTCGTTCTCATGAAAGTAAGTTCCGTCATGCCCCAAATCGTGGCTACGTTGGAAAAATTGGGGCTTTCGGATAAGGCGGTCTATGTCTCCAAGGCGACTATGGCTCAACAAAAAATTGTTTGGGATCTTCCGTCGATAAAAAATGACCATTGTGACTATTTTTCCATGGTGGTCATTTCACGGCGTCAGCGAAGTGGAATATTGACGGGAAAACAAGCATGAGTCAGGAAGAGATAAAGGTGGACCATAACCGAAAATCCTATGCGATTTATGCCATCACAAAACATGGCATCGAAATCGCTAAGCGCTTGAAGTCGGCCATGCCCCAAGCGGACCTTTTCGTTTCGGAAAAACTGATGGCTCAGGCTCCCGAGGGTTCCCTTTTGATGCCATTACCCATGGGGCCGACGCTGACACGCAATTTCACGGCTTATGATTGTCATGTTTTCATTATCAGTGTGGGGGCTGTCGTGCGCATGATCGCTCCCCTCGTGCAGAACAAGAAAGTGGACCCAGCGGTAGTTTGCGTGGATGACGCCGCCCAGTTCGCTATATGCGTGCTTTCGGGCCATGTCGGACGCGGCAATACTTTTACCGAACGGGTTGCGGAAGTTTTAAAAGCCATGCCTGTGGTGACAACCGCTTCCGATGTGTGTGGAACCCTGACGGTCGATATCCTCGGGCGGGAACTAGGATGGAAGTTGGACGACCCTGACCGTAATGTGACGGCAGGTTGCGCGGCGGTAGTGAACCAAACGGCGGTGGCTTTTGTCCAGGAAACGGGCGAGCCGGACTGGTGGCCCTTGGACAAGCCCTTGCCTGAAGGCGTGCACTATTTCACTTCTCTTGAAGAACTAGATTCCCAAGTTTTTGAGATGCTTCTTATCGCAAGCGATCGCGACATCCGAAAAAATAATCCGGCTCATTGGGAAAAAGCCGTCATTTACCGACCAAAAAGCCTGGTGCTTGGCGTGGGTTGTGACCGGGGCGCAACAGCTGACATGATGGAACGAGGCATTCAATCTATTCTTGAAAAACATGGCCTGTGTTTGGATTGTGTGAAGGAAATCGCAACGTTAGAAGTTAAGAAAGATGAAGAGGCCATCTTAGCACTCGCCCAGAAGTACAACTGGTCCCTTCGCATTTTTTCAGCCTCGGACTTGGATGCGGCGAAGGGCATCGAAAACCCTTCGGAAGTAGTGAAACAGTTTGTCGGTACCAAAGGTGTCGCGGAGCCTGCGGCTTTATTGGCTTCCAGAGCGGAGAAACTTTTGGTACCCAAGCAAATTTATACCGAACCAGGCGCATTGAGGAACATGACACTGGCTGTTGCCCGTATCCCATTTGCCCCTAGAACCCAACCTGTAAAAGAGGTGCAAAATGTCTGAGGTGAAAGGCATTCTTTACGTTGTAGGCATTGGGCCTGGGTCGGAAGAGCATTTAACCCCAGCGGCATTAAAAGCCATTGCGGACGCCGAGTTGGTGATTGGCTACAAGACCTACATTGGTTTGGTGAAACATTTACTCATCGGCAAGGATGTAGTGCAAACCGGTATGACCGAGGAGATTGGACGGGCCAAAGCCGCCGTGGAGCGAGCCCAAAAAGGGGGTAAGGTCGCCCTTGTTTCTTCGGGGGATGCGGGTGTTTATGGTATGGCGGGGCTTGTGTTCGAAGTGTTAAGGCAAATCGGATGGAAAAAAGGTGATTCCCCCGAACTGCGAATTATCCCTGGAATCACGGCGATGAATTCCTGTGCCTCATTGGTGGGGGCACCCTTGGTACACGATTTCTGTTCCATCTCACTTTCCGATTTGTTGACCCCTTGGCCCGTTATAGTTAAACGCATTGAAGCGGCTACTCAAGCGGATTTTGTCATTGGTCTCTACAACCCCGCAAGTGGTCGTCGTACCCGGCAGATTGTGGAAGCCCACGACATCATTCTTCGTCACCGCCCTGGAACCACCCCGGTGGCGCTCGTGAAAAGCGCCTACCGTGACCTTCAAAGTGTGGTCCTCAGCGATTTGGATCATTTCCTCGACTACCACATCGGCATGTTGACCACTGTTATTGTTGGTTCCAGCCAGACTTTCATGTACGAAGGTTACATGGTGACTCCACGGGGTTATTCCAATAAGTACACATGGGAAGGACAAGTTTTGCCAGGCCAGAGACCCGCTCATTCGTTGGTGATATCGGAAAGCGCACCGGCGATTGCTGAAGAAGACGAGGATTAACCATGGCTCGCATAGGACGGCTGGCAGGAGCAATACTTGCGGAAACCCAAGGAACTTATTATCTGATAGGAGACTTGAAGGAACCTTGTGATTTTTCCAAAGCCGGTTTTGAAGCGCCTCTTGAAAGAAACGCAATGGAAACACCCTATGTGCCTTTAAGGGTTACGGGACCCGTGACCCTTTCGGCTCCTATTTTGAGGATTGACCTTGAAGGAGAAGAACTTGCCAAGCTTTTAGCGGAACGAATGGTAATTCAGCGTAATGGCTCCGTGAGTGAACGTTTATGGAACTTGATTACCCGGAAGGCGGACGGCAACAGCATCTCCGAAGTTGACGTCAGATGGCTGGCAGAAATGCCGCCCCAAGTTTGGAAAATCGTGCAGGAAGGTATTTTGAAGTGCCTTTAATAAACCTTAGGAATACGAAATGAAAGTCTACTTTATTGGTGCTGGGCCGGGAGACCCTAAACTTCTCACCATTCGGGGCGCGGAGTTGATTGCCGCTTGCCCGGTGGTTCTTTACACCGGATCGCTTGTCCCCAAAGAAGTCCTTCAATACGCCAAACCCGGAGCCAAGGTTCTGGATTCCTCTCCCATGACATTGGAAGAAATGATCGCGATTCAAGTGGCCGCGAGGGACGCCAATCAGGATGTGGCGCGGGTTCATACGGGTGATCCACTTATTTTTGGCTCTACCGCCGAGCAAATGCGCCAATTGGACGAACTGGATATTGAATATGAGATCATTCCCGGCGTTTCATCCTTTACTGCGGCGGCGGCAGTGTTGGGCAAAGAACTTACCCTTCCTGAACTTTCTCAGACCATCATTCTCACCCGTGCGGAGGGAAGAACTCCTATGCCGGAACTAGAAAAACTGGAAGACTTAGCCCGTCATCAGTCCACCTTGGTGCTTTTTCTGAGTATTACCTTACTGCATGAAGTGGTGAAATCTTTGGTTCCTGCCTATGGAAATGATTGCCCCATTGCCGTCGTTCATCGGGCAACTTGGCCGGATCAAATAATTGTGACGGGAAGCCTGTCCGATATTGTCGAAAAAGTAAGAGCCGCCAAGATCAAAAGCCAATCCATTATTATTGTGGGCCGAGTTTTGACTTCCACTGACTTCGCCAATTCGCGCCTGTACGATGCTAATTTCTCCCATGGCTACCGGAAAGCAAAAAGCCGATGAAAGGAAAGGTTTATCTTGTGGGGGCCGGGCCAGGTGATCCGGGCTTGCTAACTTTACGGGCGAAAGACGTTCTTTCGACAGCTGAAGTGGTGGTTTATGACGCCCTTGTGCATCCCCATGTCCTGAATTTCATTCCCGCGAAAGCAAAAAAGGTTTTTCGGGGAAGCCGGGGCAAGGTTGGGGCATTAAGCCAGGACCGAATTAACGCCTTGCTGGTCCAATTTGCGAAACAGGGGAAAAGGGTCGTCCGATTGAAAGGTGGCGATCCCTTTGTTTTTGGGAGGGGCGGAGAGGAGATATTAGCCCTTTTAAAGGCCAAGATCGCTTTTGAAGTGATTCCGGGAGTCACTTCTGCCGTCGCGGTTCCCGCTTATGCGGGCATTCCCGTCACTCACCGAGCAATGAGCGCTTCCTTTACTGTGGTAACGGGGCATGAAGACCCAACAAAAAACACGACCCAGTTAGATTGGAAGAACCTGGCTGAAAATAACGGCACGCTGGTTTTCCTGATGGGGCTCCATACGCTAACGGACCTTTGTTCGAAGCTGATTCAAAATGGGAAAGACCCTCAAACTCCCGCCGCCGTTATCCAACAAGGAACAACCTCCCGGCAGAAAATGGTTAAGGGAACATTACGTTCCTTGTCTCGACTAGTCCAAAAGGCAAAACTCCAGCCGCCTGCCACCTTGGTGGTGGGACAGGTAGTGGCATTATCGGAACAATTCAAGTGGTTCAAGTATGTCCATCATCCCGAAGCCATGAAAAAGCTTAAACCTAAAATATAAAGGATTTGAGATGAATGATTATATTTTTCCCGAGGAATGGAAGCGGGGAGTTTACGAGGCCATCTTGCGCCGCCGCGACATTCGGATGTTCAAAAGCGACCCGATCCCCAAGGAAACACTTGCCCGTATTCTTTGGGCCGCGCACCACGCCGCATCGGTAGGGTTTATGCAACCATGGAATTTCATACTGGTCGAAGACCTCGAAACGCGGCGGAAAATCAAGGGTCACGTGGAAGGGGAACGATTAAAGGCCGCTGAAAAGTTTGAAGGTGAAAGGCGTAGAAAATATCTTTCCTACAAACTGGAAGGGATATTGGAATCTCCCTTAAACCTTTGCGTGACCTGTAACCCTGAAAGAGTAGGGCCTTCCGTTATTGGCCGCAACACCATTCGCGAAACAGACCTTTATATCACCTGTTGCGCTATTCAGAACCTCTGGCTTGCGGCCCGAGCGGAAGGAGTCGGTGTTGGTTGGGTGAGCATTTTGGAACCCATCGAGCTCTGTCAATTCCTTAAAATCCCATCCCATGTTATTCCAGTGGCTTACCTTTGTCTTGGATACGTTGAATCCTTCCCGGATAAACCCACGTTGGAAACCACAGGTTGGCTTCCTCGCGTGCCTCTTTCGGATTTGGTTTTTACAAATGAGTGGGGGATGGCCGTATCCGATGATTTTTCTGAAGCCTTGAGAAATATTTTTT
>CAYXYA010000127.1:0-5909 GCA_964469185.1 uncultured bacterium
TGAGGACCGCAGGGGAGATGCTCAATCCCAAAGCGCCAATCGGCGTCAAGTTTAAGGCCCTCTGGAATTCCATGCTCTTTTATCCCTTCTGGTACACCCGTTTGTGGCTGTCGACCGGCCTTTGGCCTCGCTATGCCTCCTATGGTTCTTTAGGCAAGCACATGCGCTATATCGAATGTCGGTCCCGCAAATTAGGCCGCACCTTGTTCCATCAGATGATCAGGTTCGGACCTAAGTTGGAACGCCGCCAGATGATCCTGGGTCGTTTGGTCGAGGTGGGAACGGAGCTCTTCGCGATGTCCGCTTCCATTTCCAAGGCGGCAGCGCTTGAAAAGCAAGACCCGCAAGAGAAAGGACCCCGCGAGTTGGCGGACCTTTTCTGCAAGCAATCCCGCCTGCGCATCCGCGACTATTTCAAAGGCGTTTACTGTAATACCGACGTGGCGGACAGCAAGGTCGCGGCCAAGGTGCTCGAGCACGGCTATGAGTGGCTGGAAAAAGGGATCATCGTGGACGACGGATTGGGTTTTAAAGGAAAGAAATGAGCCTGACGGCGAAGGTTCGACCCGGCAAAGCTTCCGATATCGAATCGCTGTCCAAGTCTTACGCCGAATCCTGGCGGACCACTTACCAGGGATTGGCACCGGATGTTTTCACCAACGGTATGACGCCTCAAGCGGCCCAGCAGATATTCAAAGAAAGTCTGGAGTCCACCGACTGGGCTTATTTTCTTCATGTCACCGAAGCTGAAGACGGCCGTATCGTGGGTTTCGCGGACGGCGGCAAGGAACGGAGCCACCCCGAAGCGGGCATCGGCGAGCTTTACGCCATCTATCTCCTCAAGGATTTCCAACGGCAAGGACTCGGCAAAAAACTTTTCACCGCTGGGGCCGAAAGCCTCGTTAAATCCGGCATGAATTCCATGATCGTCTGGGTGCTGGCGCAAAGCTTGAACCATCATTTTTACGAGTCGCTGGGCGGGAAAAAACTGGCGGGCATCAAAACCTTAGATGTGGCGGAACATAAGATCCAGTTGGTTTCATACTTTTGGGAAAAACTAAAATAGGGGATTCCATGGCGAAAAATTACGCGACATCCGAAGGCACGAAGAAATACGCCGAGAAATTCAATGCCCTCGCGGCGGCGGGGAACTATCGAGATTTTATGGGTTTGAAAGTCTCCTCGGTCGGGCTGGGGACCTATTTGGGCCATTCCAACGAGGCGGATGACAAGCTCTATATAGAAGCGATCCAAGCGGCCCTGCTTTCGGGCTGCAACCTACTGGATTCAGCCATCAATTACCGTTGTATGCGGAGCGAACGCAACATTGGCCAGGCTTTGAAAGACCTGATCGCCTCGGGCAAGATCACGCGCGAGGAAGTGGTGATTTGCACTAAGGGAGGATTCATCCCTTTTGACGGCGATACTCCCGCGAATCCCGCCCAATATTTTCAAGACGAGTACATTCAAAAGGGGCTTTGCGCTCTAACGGATATCGTGGCGGGATGCCATTGCATGACGCCCGCTTATTTGCGGAACCAGGTGGAGCGATCGCTGAAAAACCTGGGGCTGGACTGCATCGACCTTTTCTATATCCACAATCCCGAGACCCAATTGGACGAAGTGCCTCGCGAGGCTTTTTACCAAAAATTGGAGAAGGCCTTCGTGGAGTTAGAAAAGCTGGTCGCCGAAGGGAAGATCCGAGCCTATGGCACCGCTACCTGGAACGGTTACCGAGTGCCGCCCCAAGTCCAGGAGCATCTTTCGCTCATGGACGTTCTAAAGACCGCCCAAAAGGCGGGAGGCAACGAGCACCACTTCAAAGCGGTCCAGCTTCCATACAATATGGGTATGGCGGAGGCCTGGGCCGTGCCCAGCCAAGTGCTGGGATCCCAGACAGTCTCGTTGTTAGAAGCGGCAAGGGCCAATCAGGTCGCGGTCTTTACCAGCGCGTCCATCCTTCAGGCGAAACTCTCCAAAAATCTGCCGGCGGTCATCGCCGAAACTTTTCCCGGTTTTCAAACCGACGCGCAAAGGGCTATCCAATTCACTCGCTCCACGCCAGGTGTGACAACGGCTTTGGTGGGGATGAAACGCAAAGAGCATGTGGAAGAGAACCTGAAAGTCGCGGCAGCGGCTCCGGCGGGCGTGGACAAGATCCAGTTCTTGTTTTCGGATAAATAATTTTAAACGGATGAAAGGGCTGCTGTCGCTTTAGGTGTTTCCGCGACTGTAACCACTTTGTGCGGCTCTCTCGACGGAACTTTCCAAATACCCGGAATGGCCGTGGAGCACTGAGGACAGATCCCATCCGGGCCCAGATGATTCTCCAGGACCCTAAATCCATAGCGCTTGATCAAAAGCTTTCCGCAAGTCGGGCAATCGGTGTTCTCCGTCGAACCCACTTGGCCCGGTAAATTTCCCGAATAAACATAGTGAAGTCCCGCGGCTTTGCCGATCTGCCAGCCGACATTCAACATATCGGGACGGGTTTCTGTTACGTCTCTTTTTTTGTAATCAGGATGAAAACCAGTGACATGCCAAGGAATGTCCTTGGAAAGGGAAGCCAGGAATTTGGCGATACTGGTGAGTTCTTTCTCGTTGTCGTTCATGCCGGGTACGACTAAGGTCACGATCTCGACCCAAAAGCCCATGGACATCAACCGCTCGATGCTTTCCAGAACAGGGGCCAAGGTACCCCCAATGTGGCGGCGGTAAGTCTGATCGCTGAAACACTTCAAGTCCACTTTGTAGAGATCCACCCAGGGGCGGATGAATTCTAAAACCTCGCGGGTAGCGTTGCCGTTGGACACGTAAGAGGTCAAAAGATTTTTTTGGCGGGCGATCTTGAAAACCTCGACTGCCCATTCGCTCGTGATGAGGGGTTCGTTATACGTGGAGGTGATGGTCTGGCATTTGTTGGCGAGCGCGCCTTCTACTAGCGCCGCGGCGGTGATATCTTGCGGGGCAGCACCTTCGGCCTCGGAAGCGGGATCCCTCAGGGCCTGGCTGTTGATCCAGTTCTGACAGAAATCGCAGTGATAGTCACAGCCCAACATCCCGAAAGAAAAAGCGTTGGTGCCGGGAAGCGCGTGAAAGAAAGGTTTTTTCTCGATGGGATCCACCTGAATTGCGCCGACGTACTTTCGGGGCACTTGCAGGGTTCCCTGGCGGTTGTAACGGACTTTGCAAATACCTTTGTGACCCTCAGGGATACGGCAGCGGTGGGCACAGGCGTGGCACTGCACTTTTTGGTCGGGTAGCTTCTCATAAAGGAGGCCCTCCGAAGAGCGCTCCATTAACATTTGTTCCAGCGTCATGATCGTCGCCATACACGTCCTCTCATTTAATTTATTCTAGGCGCAAGGCCCCTGGAAAAACAGGTGAGTGGATAAGGCTAAAAGACGTAGAATAAGCGTCCTATTCCCGCTGGAGGCTGTCGTGATGTCCAAATCACCCAAGACAACATCCTGTTCCATAGCCGCGATCAAAGCCCTGAATGGTTTGAGCAGTTTGATCCTGCTGGAGGACATCTTTAATGACGATGGGGGCCAGGCTTTTAAGAAGCTCCTGAAGTGGTTAGCTGAAGATGATAAAGCCGACTCCGCCAAGGGTCTCAAACGTTACGGCAAACTTTGGCAGGTTGTTACCGAACATCAGGCTTTTAGCCCTTTTCCCGCCGCGGGTCATGGATTCCAAGATTATTTTCTTGAGAGGCTTTTAGAAGACGCCAATACTTTTCACCTCAAGGCTGAATCAACACCGCTCTCTCAAATTTCTTCCGCATTGACCAAGGTTTGCTTAATAGAACTAGAAACCGTCCAGAAGATATTAAAAACCGATTGGGAAATGGAGTTCAGGAAAAAATCAAAACTGACGGGGGATGAAATTCCATCCTTTGAGCCGGGTCCTGGATCGAAAACCGAGCCGACCACTTGGTTCAAAGCTCGTCAACGCGTGAAAGAGAGGATTTTGAGCGGCAAAGGTTCCGCTCTACTTTCCGAAGTCGGTAAATATTTTTATCAAAATGGTTGGGGTATTTTCGGGCGGACACGTGCCTTTCGTTGGGAAGTCTCACGCGCGGGCGAGGGTCGGTTGATGGGGATCGATTCGGCGGACCCGATCGAGCTGAAAAATCTGATCGGCTATGATGTCGTCCGCAAAGCGCTATTGGAGAACATCGAGGCTTTTGTGGCGGGTAAAGGCGCGAACAACGTGCTTATTTACGGGGAGAGAGGAACGGGCAAGTCCTCTACGGTGAAAGCTCTGCTCAACGCTTATCAAGAGAATGGTTTGCGGTTGGTGGAAGTTCATCCCTCTCACTTGAACGAATATCACGACATTCTCAGGCTGCTGAAAGACCGCAAAGAAAAATTCATCCTTTTCGTGGATGACCTGTCATTTGAGGAGAACGAGACGTCCTATAAAGGATTGAAAGCGTTGTTGGAGGGAGCTATTGAGGCGACGCCGGCGAATGTGATCCTTGTCGCGACCTCGAACCGCCGCCATCTCATTCGGGAATCCTTTGACGACCGCGCGGGCGGGGTCCAAAAAGAAGGGGAGATCCACGGCGCCGATACCATCGAGGAAAAACTCTCGCTCTCCGACCGGTTCGGATTGGTCGTCTCTTTTTATTCGCCCGACCAGCCGACCTATCTCAAGATGGTGGAGAATTGGGCGAAAGTGGAAGGGATCAAGATCCCCGCTGAGGAATTGCGCCTCAAGGCCCTCCAATGGGCGCGGTTCAATAACGGACGTTCCGGGCGGACGGCCCGGCAGTTCATCAATGATTTAAAAGGGAAGGTATAAGCAGTCGATGAAAACCATTTTTACCGCCAAGCCGCCAAGCCGCCAAGAAAACCTATTTTCTTTAACTGAAATTTTAGAATCATGCCATTCTTGGCGCCTTGGCGTCTTGGCGGTGAACATTGTTGTTTTGTTCCTTGCTGTTGGTGTTTGTTGGTCTAAAACTTCCACCAAACCGAAAGTCACCTTTCCATCCCTGATCCTTTACGAAAAAAACAAAAATATCGTGGCCCATGAATCCAAGGGTGTGATCGACTGGGAATACACTGCCGACGGACCTTTGAAAGACGTTCAGCCCCAGCCTAACGGTTATTTTTTGGTGACAGGCGGTTCCAAGAAGGTTTTCTTGCTCCGCAAAGTCTCGAAGGGATGCCGGGTCATTTGGGATTGGAGCGGCATGGATTCCGCCGCTATCGAAAGCGCGGTCGCGGTGGATTGGGATCTGACAGGGAACCCGAGCTTGATCTTGGCCGCCGACTCCAAAACCAACCGTTTGTTTTTAGCGGAAGCCAAATCGGATCAGGTCAAGACCCGTTGGGAATACAAATTGACCGCCCCGCCTCGGAAGGTCCACGTTTGTCCCGACACCGGCAATTTCCTCGTCGTTTTGAGGGATTCCACCGTCGAGGAGATCCAGTTCCAAGAGGATAAAGTGGTCTGGGCCATCGGGAAGATCAATAAGTTCAAGAATATCCAGGACGCGATCCGCGATCCATGGGCGCGGACCTATGTGGCGGATGCCGGCAGCGGTTCCATCATTTGTTTGGAACCCGGTCAAAACCGGGCATGGGAAACCCATCTGCCTTTCGCTCCCGGCTCCTTCGAAGAGATATCGCTGTCGCTCCTGCGTCAGGGCAGCCGCAGGATGGTCTTGGCGTCGGTCCGGTTCTCGGGTGACCGGAACATACTTTATCTTCTCAATTCCGAAACGGGAAAAGTCGTGGCTTGGAAGGACCGGTTGGAGAAGGGCTCCTATCCCACTTTCCTCAAAGCGGTCCCGGATAAAGCCGCTTATTATCAAAAGCAATAGTCTCTCGGGAGTTACATGCTTAATTCCCTCGTAATGTTCCGTTTAGTGCTTTTTTCTTTTTCGACCTTCTCCA
>CAYXYA010000128.1:0-3708 GCA_964469185.1 uncultured bacterium
GTACCAAAGAATGGCATCTCTCTCGTTCATGGGGACACCCTCCCCTTTTTCAAGCATCTGCCCGACTTGATATTGGGCTTCAGCCCATCCTTGATCCGCGGCTTTCTTGTACCAAACATAGGCTCTTGGTGGGTCCTTCACGACACCAATATCGTTATCGCCCTCTCGACAAAAAGCGGCCACTTCCGCTTCTGCCTCGGGATGGCCTTGATCAGCCGCTTTCTTCATCCATTCAAAAGCTTCTTTTTCCTGGGTGACCACTTTATGCTCGACTGATTTTCCCTTCTTTTTTGCATTCACCGCGTCGATCAACCCCATCGCGTTGGCCTTGGTAAAAAGAAGTTCTGCCAATTGATATTGTCCCTCGACGTTTCCCTGCTCTGCCGCGACTCGATACCACTTTTCGGCATTTTTATAGTCCTTCGACCCTTCAGCCGCCTTGGCCTTGGACAGGGCTTCTTCCGCTGAGATGGCATCACCAGAAACCAAGGCCGCTTGAGCCTTTTCAAAGTGAGCGCATACGAAAAGGAGCGATAGCACGATCAATCCCAATTTGAATTTACCTGTTTTCATCGCTCGCTCCTTACCTTCACTTTGTCCTTCCACCCTTTAAACGCTGGAACAGTTTACCAATACCCAGAACGGCGAAAAAGAGGACCACCACCGACATTACGGCGCCACCTTCCCACAAAAGGACCTTCTCCAAGGCTTTCCAGACACCCAGATCCCGGTTGGCGAAAAAAATAGCGATGCCAATTCCGATGAGGGCGAGGAGGATCTGCAGTTCGATATGCCCGATATCGAATTTGAACAATTTGAGAAGGCCGATCACGCCAAAGAGGATGGCGTAAAAACCAGCCACGAGGACAACTTCCCATATGAAAGCCGTTTTGAGTGCCCCCCAGAAACCCAAGTGCAGGTTGAGAATGAAAAAAAGCAGTAGCGGCCAGATGAATTCCCAAGGACTGAAAAGCCTCTTCATTTCAATAAACCTCCCGCAATTTCTCCAAAACCTTCACGAGTGTCGCCGCGATCTCTTCGGGCTTTCCCTCGGTTGGATCGAGTGTCAGCATGGGGGTATAGCCCGCGGGAGAAAGGACAGCGATGTCATAGCCACTCCCCGCGCCCAGCATCCGAAAGATATCGGGAATGGAATCTGCCTGGACCATAACAGCGATGTAATGGTCATGAAGAAGTTCGCGAAGTTTGCCGTTGGAGGGCATTGACCTCAAGACCGCTTTTAGGAAGGGCGAAACAGTTGGATCCGGATTGGCCACCAGCAAAAGAAACGGACGTTCCCTTTCCGCGATCAGCTTTTTCGTTTCATCGTTCCATTCATGCCAAAGAATACCGTCCTTTGGGAATTCAGTTGGAGGCGTGGTCAGGGCGGAGGAAGGCACGAAAAGCTCTTGGAAAAGGTTCTTAAAGATCATGAAATCGATTATAGAACCGGCCTTTTACAATTAAAGGCAAATAAATTCTTCAATAAGCCTAAGATTCGACACCCGGACGTTTTTTGAAAAAGCCCATCCATCTTTCAGGATGAGGCAAGGCCCTGAAACCCACTTTTTCATAAACCTTGTGGGCGTCGCGGGTAGCCAGCGTCCACTGATAGACCGACTTGTGGTCGGGATGCTCGAACCCGAAACGCATCATGGCTTGCGCGATGCCTTTGTGGCGGTGGACCGGATCGACGAAGACGTCCATGAAATAGGCGAAGCGGGTCCTATCGGAGGCCGCTCTGGCATAACCCACCTGGGTGCCGTCCGCCGTGTAAACGCCAATGACCAGGGAGGAGTTCTTCGCGCCCCGCTCGACCTCTTCTTGGCCGATGCCGGGCGACCAAAAGACGGTACCCAACCATTCGGTGACCTTTTTGAAGTCGACCCGTTTGAGGTCATCACTGACCTGATAGTCTTTGAAATTATTGTGCACCTGTGTGCTCCAGATATTCTTCTTCATCCTCTTCGTCTTCGTCCAATTCTACTAAAACCTCGGTCGCTCCCGACTTTTCCATATCTATCTTTATCATCTCGGCCAATTTCGGCGGGGCGAATAAATGGAGTTGTAACTGTCCGTTCTCCAGAACATAGAGGAACAGGAAGAAATGCGCGGGCATTCCCCGGAAAAGGACCTGGCTCTCCAATTCGAGGCCCTGGTTGGGTTTGGCCTTCTTCAGCTTTTGGAGAATATCCTCGATCTCTTTTTTGCCGAACCCTTCCTCGACACGCCCGGAGACCCTCTCCAACAAGTCTTTGAGATCCTTGGCCGACAGGGTACCTAAGACCTTGGCGAAATCCGCCGGAGGAATGGCAAGGACCGACCCAACGGACCTATGGTAGCTTTGGGCGACCTTCCAATAATCGCGCATCGCGTCGAGATACTTTTCCACGGAAAGGTGCTTCGAGATACCGTCCAGAAGCCAATTAAGCCCGCCGATCATCATGTCGACGTGGATCCTTCGGTCATCGTACCCTTGCAGACGGAAATGCTTGTTCCAAAGGAAATCCACTTTCTTCACTTCCAACCAATGCAGGGTAACCGGAGCCCGCCAAAATACTCGGCTGATGAGCTTGCTGTCATTGATTTCGACCTTGGTGAAAACCGCGTAGAGAAGGATAAACAAGCCGAGAAGGGCTAATACACCGCCGACAACAGCTATCATTTGCCAGCCATCCACGTGGTAAATAAAAGAATAGACCGCCATAAAAGTGAACAAAGAAAAAACGATCAAACCCAGAACACCAAACATAAAGCTATACCCGAGAATCTTTCCGCTTCCATCTTTCGTGAGAACGGCGGATTTACGAACCATTTTTTTAATGATTAGGACCAGAATAATGCCGGTCAATAAATGGGAAACTACTTTCGGGAACCAATCAGGCATTCAACGAGCCTCCTGCTATTGATTGATGAAAACAACCTTAGCTACTCTTCGTTCGAATGGGCCAAGCATATAAATGATATATACCCCGGAAGCGCACTTATCTCCGTGTTTGTTGGTTCCGTCCCAAGAATAGACATCATTAAATGGGGCCGACAATTCCTTTTCCACAAGATTTTTAACGTGTTCTCCGGCTGAGTTATAGATATTGAGGGCTAAATGCCCGGGATAGTTGTTGATCGAAACAGATATGGATACCGGAGAACTGGGCGTGAAGATGTTTTTAGAGATCCAGAAACTACTGTTACCGGGAACCAGCACGGGTGTAGGCGTCGGAAAACCAAATTTTGTTACAAAAGCGTTTACCGCGCCACCGCCGGTATAAGTTGTCTGATAAGCTCCGGCGGTCGTTGGGAAATTTGATGAGCCGGTAAATCCCGTTACATAAGCATTTCCTGATGGATCAACCGCAATGCCACGGCAAGCAGCGCCTCCAGTCCCCCCCAAGTAAGTCGAATAAACCAAGGCACTGCCTGTAACATTCAGTTTCGTGATAAAAGCATCGCCACCGCCACCGTAAGTCGTCTCATAAGCCCCGGAGGTCGTGGGGAAGTTGGCCGATTGGGTATATCCCGTCACATAGGCATTGCCCGTTGTATCTAACGCAATACTACGACCTTCATCGCTGTTTCCGCTCCCTCCCAGGTAACTCGAATAAACTAAGGCACTACCGGCGACATTCAATTTTGCGATAAAAGCATCTTGGAGGCCGCCACCATAAACAGTCTGATAGGCGCCGCCTGTTGTCGGAAAACTTCCATCGG
>CAYXYA010000128.1:3808-5137 GCA_964469185.1 uncultured bacterium
CGCCGCCTGTTGTCGGAAAACTTCCATCGGAATATCCCGTCACATAGGCATTGCCACTACCGTCCACTGCGATGCCCTGGCCAGTGTCACCAACGCCCCCTCCTAAGTAAGTCGAATAAACCAAGGCACTGCCCGCGACATTCAATTTTGCGACAAAAGCATTTTGGGTACTACCACCGCTAAGAGTCGTTTGATAAGCTCCAGCCGTCGTTGGAAAATCGGTCGATTGGGTACTTCCTGTTACGTAGGCATTCTTCGTTGAATCCACTGCGATGCCATTACCTTGATCCATGCCACTCCCCCCCAGATAAGTTGAATAGATCAAGGCACTTCCCGTGGCATTCAATTTCGTGACAAAAGCATCCCAATTGCCGCCAGAAGTCGTCTGATAAGCTCCGGCAGTCGTTGGAAAATTGGTTGATCCGGTAAATCCTGTCACATAAGCATTTCCTGACAGATCCAAAGCGATGCCATAGCCATAGTCTGTTCCATTCCCGCCAAGATAAGTCGAATAAACCAAGGCACTGCCCGTAGCGTTCAGTTTCGTGACAAAAGCATCATCGGCGCCGGCGCCGAAAAACTTTTGATAAGCGCCGGCGGTCGTTGGAAAACTCCAATTGGTCTCTCCCGTCACGTAGGCATTCCCAGATGAATCTACCGCGATACATTGACCAGCATCAGCACCGCTACTTTGACTTAGGTAGGTTGAATAATCCAATACCGGGTCGATCACCAATGGCAAAACGCTATCGTAGTTTTCAATTTTAAAACCAACTTGATCTTCTTTTGTCAAAACGTATTTCCCCTTAACAGTTCTTCGTTCTCCGTTCACCATCTGGTAAACAATCGGGGTTCTAAATTCTAGACTGCCGCCCGTTGCCTTGATTTGCAGTTCCCCATTCGCCCCAACTTTCACGCTTTTAGCGCCTTCAAACTTTAAACGAATGTTGGATGGCTCCGCTCCAGGTTTGACCACAAAGTCATACTCCAACTTCCTTTGGTTGCCGTAATAGACCATATCGATTCCTGGGTAAACTTCCGAGAGTTTTACTTTGGAGTAGTGAGAAACATGCGTCCGCCACTTTTCAGGATCTTTGCCGGAAAAGTAGTTGCTCTTCCCCAGAAGTTCTTCCAGCCCCTCAAAAACAGTCTTTCGATCGCCACCCACGAGACGCATCCGAACAACATCGGAAGAGGCAGTTAGAAGTTCGGAGTTAGGAATGGGGAGTTTAGAATTCAAACTTTTCGAATGTCTTTTAGTTAACGTCAGCACCGCTTCGGCAGGGGTCAAATAAACCGTATAGCTGCTTCCCCGCGCCATGAATCGAA
>CAYXYA010000128.1:5147-5902 GCA_964469185.1 uncultured bacterium
GGCCTGCTTAGAACCAGTTATAGGATTGGGTTCGAAAGAAAGCGGAAGTTTGCCGTAGCCTTCTTCGATTTGAAGTTTTTGGGAATTGCTTATCTTGGTTGATTGTTCATTGGAGCTTTTGACATTCCCTCGGCCAAAAACCAGAATGAGCAGGATGATGCTGGTCAACAGATGAGAAAATACTTTGGGAAGCCAATTAGGCATTTCGGTTCCTTGACTCAGTCGATGTTTTCCATCGCTTTGAGCAGACGGATCAACGGTTTGGCTTCCGGCGGCCACCAGATGGAATAGACCTGGATGAAACCCTTCGTGGCCTCATAAAGCCGCAGCGCGGAGGACACCCCTCCACCCTCTTCCCCATCCCCGAAATCGTCCGTGCTCCCCAACTGGCAGGCGACCAGACACTTGGGGTTGACGCGATGGACCGTCTTCTCGACCGACCTCAGATATTGGACCGTTTCTTCCCATTGGGCTTTCTTTTGATAGTTCTGGCACTGAACGATGTAAAGGTCGTAATAAGGCGCCAGTTTTTCGGCCAGCTTCAGACCGTCCCGGTACATCAAGGTAATGCCCGTCTTCCATTTCTTCTCGGCGCAGAAGGAGCGAATAGCCTTGGAAGTCCCGACGACATCCTTCTGCTCGGAGGCGGGAGTGTTCTTCCAATATTCGAAATCGTAGATGAACCAACTCAGAGTAACGGGAAGCTTGGAAACCTGTGATTGAGCCGATTGAAAGGAGGGCGTCGTCCAGGCGTA
>CAYXYA010000129.1:0-5891 GCA_964469185.1 uncultured bacterium
CTGATGGGATTGTTCCTTATGGCTCCCAAAGCGTCGCTGAGGCATTGGATTTATTTGCCAAGCTTTATGGGAAGTCCGAAAAGGATTTGATTTCGGTCATCCACGATTTGAGTCTTTCCGAAGTTTTAGATCGGAGGGTTGGGCATTTGTCCAAGGGAACCTTGAAGCGGTTCTTGTTGGCGCTGGCTTGGTTGGCCCCGCATCCGGTCCTATTGCTGGATGAGCCGTTTGACGGGTTGGACCTTCGTCAAACACGCATGGTCGTTGAAAAGTTAAAGGGGTTTAAGGCCAAGGGTAAAACCTTGATTCTTTCCATCCATCAATTGCGGGATGCTGAAAAAGCTTGTGACAGGTTCCTCTTGTTGAGGGAAGGCAACCAAGTTGGGTACGGCAACCTAAAGCGATTGAGATCGGCGGCGGGTGTCCGTTCGGGTGGGCTTGAGGAGGTATTCCTTGCCCTTACTTAGATTCGAGCAATGGTTTGCTTTTCTTCGCCTGGAAATCCGGGAAACACTCCGTCTCAAGGCCTTTTGGATCATGGCCGTGATCCTATCGGTAGTAACGGGCTATAGCCTGATACAGGCGGTCAACCTCTATACCGAAGCCAGCCGCTCCGCCTTGTCCTCCCCGAGCCTTGCCCGTGGTCTTTCCCCTTTGGATGGAATTTTCGTCCCGACGATGGGGGCCTATTACCTCGCCTTCACTTTTCTTTTGCCCCTCATAGCCATCAATGCCATCGGGAGGGAGAAAGAAAGCGGCTCAGCGAAATTATTGCTTCAAATACCACTGAATCTACCCGAAATCATTGGACTGAAATTTCTCGCATTGTCCCTAGTTGGATTGATGATTTGGATGCCAGGCTTGTCGGCGGTGGTCGGCTGGAAATGGATGGGAGGGCACCTGGATGGAATGGAAATTTTCTGCCTTTTTTCCGGGTATGCCCTCTATGCCTGGGCCGTCATTGGCATTTCCTTTTTTGCCGCCGCTTGGACCGATTCCATAACAGGCGCGGGGATCGTCGCCCTGGCGTTAGTTCTTGGCTCTTGGGTATTGGATTTCATGGGAGATTCGTCGGGTTCGATGATTGGTTCTTTCTCAAAGCTTTCAATGACGCCGTTATTAAAGTCCTTTGAGAGGGGTCTTTTCACATTTGCCGCCGCATGGCAGTTATTCACTGTTGGAATAGCGTTTTTTATCTTGTCCATCTTTGGGATGCTGGTCCTCGACTTTAAGCGTAAATGGGCTGGAACTGGTCTTGTCCTAGTAGTGGCTGTTTTCTTGGGTTGCATGGGATCTCAAACTCGTTTGTTTTCTGATTTGAGTGAGGACAAAAGGAATTCCTTTTCTCCCGCTGATGAAAGAGCCCTTCGACAGATAACTGACCTGATGACGATCACGGTTCATCTTTCTTTAGAGGATTCACGTTACCTGGATTTCCAAAAGAACATATTAGATAAACTCCAACGTTTGATCCCGGAATTGAATATTAAAACTTATGGAAAGGAAATAGCGAGTGATAAATATTATGGATGGATTAATTACGAGTACGGTTCTCAAAAGGAGCGCAGTACTTCCAATAGCGAGGAAGAGATATTGCCCTTGATTTACAGGATAACCGGTTTGAAAGTGGTTGAGGATTCCCTGAAAGATTATCCCGGTTATCCCTTGGTAGTGGACGCGACGAATGCTGGATTCTGGTTTTACCTTGGACTGCCTTTGATTTTTTTAGGCGGATTTGTCCTATCGGGAAGACCGGATAAAAGATTACTTGGGAGGTGAAATATGATTCGATTCAAGAAGCTGAAAGTCTATCTTGGCTTGGTGGCGGCAGGGTTGCTCCTGATGGGCCAAACGAGTGGATGGGCGGTGGCAGGAAGTCATACGGCTGATTTTTCAAAGGATGTTACGGGGGCTGAACCTTCGGCTTTTAGTCCGGTGGTAGGGGTTTGGCGGGTCGGAACCGATGGTGACAAGAAGGTTTTGGTCGTTGATGGGAGCAAGTGGGAAGAGGGTCAGCCGTCGGCGGGGCTCGCCGACAAGGCAAGAGCCCTTTATGGGGCACGTTATGCCGAGTTCCTCGACAATGTGAAGTCCTACGCATATTTTCCGCTGGCCGTTTACAAGGAGTTAGAGGATTTTCGCGGAGGGGAAATCAGCGTCCGTTTTAAGCCTTTGCATGGACGCATTGACCAGGGCGCGGGGATCGTTTTCAACCTAAAACCTAATGGAGATTACCTTGTAATAAGGGCGAATGCCCTGGAAAACAATTTCGTTCTTTTTAAATATGTGCATGGAAAACGCAGTTCGGTTAAATGGGTGCGGAACACCCCAACAGAGACCGGCCAATGGCACGATTTGAAGGTCGTCATCAAAGGTAAGCATATCAAGGGTTATCTCGATGGAAAGCTTTTGCTTGAGGACGACTGGACGGCTCCCATTTCAGGCCGGGTCGGGGTATGGTCCAAAGCCGATAGCGTGATGGATTTTTCAGATTTTTCAGTTACTCAATGAAGCCTAAAACCTATTCATTAGCCCAACTCTTGAAGTATTTTTTGAACCTGGGAACCCTCGGTTTTGGCGGGCCGGTGGCCCTCGTCGGGTTCATGCACCGGGATTTGGTGGAGAAAAGGGGATGGATTTCCGAAGAGGATTACAAGCAAGGCCTCACGCTTGCCGAATTGGCCCCTGGCCCTTTGGCGGCCCAACTCGCCATTTATCTTGGCTATGTGGATTACGGGGTATGGGGAGCCACCCTGACCGGGTTTGTTTTTATTCTTCCTTCTTTCTTGATGGTCCTGGCTTTGGGTTGGGCCTATAAGCTTTATGGCGGGCTCCCCTGGATGCACTCCGTGTTTTACGCCGTGGGGGCCTGTGTTATCGGCATCATCATCAATAGCGCTTACAAGTTAACGAGAAAAACCCTCAAAGACGAAAAGCTACTTTGGCTTATCTTTGTAGTCCTATTAGTCGTGACGGTGGTCACTGAGACCGAAATAGTTTGGTTTTTCTTGGGGGCGGGCATTCTGGTTTGGTTCATCAAGTCTCCGCCTTGGAAAGGAAAACCCCTTAAACTCCCCATGTTGGCGTTATTTCCCGTTTCGTTTGCGGCTTTTCAATCCGATGTCTTGACCCAGATTTTTATTTTTTTCGTCAAAGCTGGCGCGCTTGTTTTTGGAAGTGGGTTAGCTATCGTGCCTTTCCTTTACGGTGGGGTAGTGAAAGAACACCATTGGCTGACCGACCAGCAGTTTTTGGATGCGGTGGCGGTCGCCATGATCACACCGGGGCCGGTAGTTATCACGGTGGGTTTTATCGGTTATCTTGTGGCGGGCCTACCGGGAGCCGGTTTGGCGGCTTTAGGCACGTTCCTTCCTTGCTATCTTTTTGTTATTTTCCCGGCCCCCTATATGCGAAAGCATGGCAAGAAACCGGGATTGGTGGCTTTTGTGGATGGCGTAACGGCGGCGGCCATTGGGGCCATCGCGGGGGCCGTGATTGTTTTGGGGCGCAGGTCGGTGGTGGATATTCCAACGGCCCTGATCGCTTTTTCGACGGCTTTCGTTCTTTGGAAAACCAAGAAAATCCCCGAACCGGTGATCGTGCTGATGGCCGCTATTTTGGGATTGGTTCTATTCAGGAAATAGGTCGCTAAAAATTTCCCGTATCTGCAACGGACCCTAATTCATTTTTGTCTAGTTGTATGGAATTTTCTTGATTGAAAAGTAGGCATTGAGGTCTAATAGGCCAATGAAATTTACCCAGCGAACCCTATGCTTAACGGCCATTTTTTCTGTTGCGGTGTTTTTGACCGTCCTTACAAAGGAAAGCAATCATCATTACAAGAAGGGTCAGGACCACAACTGTTCCTTGTGTTCTTGGCAGTTGAGCAGTTCCCAAGCCACCGTTACCCCCGTGGTCCCTTTTTTCTTCTGTCCTTTGCTGTTTGCTCTTCTGTTCGTTTTTAAATCCCCCATCTTCTCGTTCGTTTCTATTTCTCCTTCCGGAAGGTCCCCGCCTCAAATCCTCCTGTAACGAAACATCGACGGCCTTTACTGGCCTCAATTACAAGGAGGAAAAGTGAAACCTTTTATACGTTTATTTATTTGTTTATTCCTGCTCGGATTGGGCGCGTGTCCATTGCAAGCCCAAACCCGTTCTCTCATTTCAAACCTGGCTAATCCAGCCATAGGATTCAACGCTTTGTTCAAGGCCCAAGTGGCTCCCGATTTAAACCAGCCCTATGGCCTGGAATTCGAGGAAGCAGAACTAAGCCTGATATCCACCGTGGACCCCACATGGACACTCTCCACCAACTTGGTTTTCCTTCCGGACGCGACGGTTGACCCGGAGGAAGTCTATGCCACAACCACGAGCATTCCCGATTTACTGGTAAAGATCGGGAAAATCCGGGGTACTTTCGGGAAACATGGCTTGCTTCATACGCACGCATTTCCTTTTATCCAGGCTCCCTTAGTTATGGAAAATACCATCGGCGGGGAAGGGTTCAAAGATGCGGGACTGGAAGCGGCCTGGTTGACACCCCTTCCTTGGTTTTGTGAACTCACGGGGGGAGCCTACCAATCGATTGGCACCGATGCGGATCATCCATTGGATTTTGGTTCGACCAGCCACGACAACATTCCATGGCTGGCCCACCTGAAAAACCAATTTGACTTAGACGACGAGACAACGATGGAGTTAGGGGGATCAACCCTGACCGGTTTCGGTTCGGACGGTATGCACCACTCGGCTTATGGCGTAGACCTGACTTTCCGAAATGTTCCCTTGCGACAATCCAACAGCCAAGGGTGGATATTGCAGGGGGAATACATCAAAAAGGTTTCCTATGCCGAGAGTGTTTACAACCAGGAAGCGGACGGTTGGTACGCCTCTTTCCAATACCGCTTATCCCAGAATTGGTGGACAGGAATTAGGGCGGAAGAAGCCTTTAACAGCCACACGGACGTACTAGGGACCGATAGCCTAGGTAATCCTTTATTAGGTCATATTCAAAAAGCTTCCATGAACATCGCATGGGTGCCATCGGAATTCTCGTTCATTCGGGGGGAATACAGTATCGCAAGGGCTGACGATGGCAACGGCAATACGCCGATGGATCATCGGTTCATGGTCCAGTTCCTGTACGTCATTGGGTTCCATCCGGCCCATGCCTATTAAAAGGTATTTAGAGTTTTGCATCTAAAATTTAAGGAGAGTGTCATGAGATCAGTCATGCGAACGTTGTTCGCCGTCTTCGCGTTGGGGTTTACGGTCCCGGCTTTTGCCGAACTAAAGGTAGCCACTTCCATAGAAGATTTGGCCTCCGTAGCCCAGATTGTTGGTGGTAATCATGTTTTGGCCACAAGCCTATGCAAGGGTTATCAAGACCCGCATTTCGTTCCTGCAAAGCCAAGCTTGATGAAGGCCATTCAAAATGCCGATGTGTTTATCTCGGTAGGATTGGAATTGGATGGGGGCTGGCTCCCCTTGGTGCTCCCTGGAAGCCGAAACCCAAAAATCCAGCCGGGCGCTCCGGGATTCGTGGATGCCTCAGATGGCATTGCGGTTCTTGAAAAGCCAACCGGGAATGTCAGCAGGGCCGAAGGTGACGTGCATCCCTTGGGGAACCCCCACTACTACATGGACCCGGTGGCGCTGGAGATCGTAGCGGACCATTTGGCCAAGGTTTTTTCCGACCTGGACCCGTCAAACACCTCGGATTACGAAGTGAATGCCAAGGCCTTCAAGGAAAAAATGGAAGCGTCACTGAAGGTTTGGAAGAAGGAACTCGAACCTTATAAAGGCACCCCCATCGTGACCTTCCATAAAAACTACGTTTATTTTTTCGCCCGTTTTGGGTTGAAGCTTTTTGCCACGGTGGAACCCAAACC
>CAYXYA010000130.1:0-5865 GCA_964469185.1 uncultured bacterium
TCGAATTGGAAAAATTGAAAGAGATCCAGGAAACCTTCAAAGGGTTGGAGAAAGCCAAGGTTTTGCCGGACCTTTTGATGCTCAGCGATTTAGCGGCGATCCTGACCCAAGCCCGGGGCTATCTGGGCAACGACAGTGGAGTGACTCACCTCGCCTCCGCTTGCGGCATTCGGACTTTCGCCGTGTTCAACTCGACCGACTCCCGTATTTGGGGGCCGCAAGAGTCAATTATCCTAGCCGCCACACAAACCCTTTATAAATAAAAAGGCGGGTCCCGTTAGGAACCCGCCTTTAGAAATCCCACCCTTATTTTTTCTTTTTAGCGGACTTTCCTTTGCCTTTTTTCATGGCAGCGACAAGCGCGTTGCCGATCTCGCCGGGGCTTTGAGCGACCACGATGCCCGCCGCTTCCAGGGCCTCGATCTTTTCTTTCGCCGTTCCCTTACCACCGGAGACGATGGCGCCGGCGTGACCCATCCGCTTTCCCGGAGGAGCCGTCATGCCCGCGATGAAAGCCGCGACAGGTTTCTTCATGTGTTTCTTCACGTAGAGCGCCGCTTCTTCTTCGTTGCTCCCGCCGATCTCACCGATCATGATGACCGCCTGGGTGTTCTTGTCCTCGTTAAAGGCCATCATCGTGTCGATATGGGTCGTTCCCACGATAGGGTCGCCGCCGATACCGATACAGGAGGATTGGCCCAAGCCCAATTGAGTGACCTGCCAGACCGCTTCATAAGTGAGCGTTCCGGAACGGGATACGATTCCAATCTTCCCCGGGCGGTGGATATAACCCGGCATGATGCCGACTTTCGCGACGCCCGGCGTGATGACACCGGGGCAATTAGGGCCGATGAGGCGCACGTCTTTGTAACCCTTCAATATCTTGTTCACCTTGGCCATGTCGTTGGCCGGGATCCCCTCGGTGATGCAGACGATGAGCTTGATGCCGCCCGCCGCCGCTTCCAAGATCGCGTCCGCCGCGAAAAGCGCCGGAACGAAGATCATCGTGGTATTGGCTCCGGTCTTCGCGACAGCCTGTTCGACCGTATCGAACACTTTGAATCCCTCGATCTCACTGCCGCCCTTGCCGGGCGTGACCCCGCCGACCATCTTGGTGCCGTAATCGCGGCAGCCTTTGGCATGGAACAAGCCCGCGGTACCGGTGATACCCTGACAAATGACCTTGGCGTTCTTATCGAGATAAATGCTCATGGTCTCACCTCCTTAGAAGCGGCCACCACTACTTTGGCGGCCTCATCCATACTGGAAGCGAAACTATATTTGAGATCGGATTTCGTCAGGAGTTCTTTTCCTTTTTCCACGTTGGTGCCCTCCAGGCGGATGACCAACGGAAGCCTCAGTCCCACTTCCTTGGCCGCGTCGATGATGCCCTGCGCGATGATGTCGCACTTAGCGATACCGCCGAAGATGTTCACCAAGATCGCCTTGACCCGGCTGTCCGACAGGATGATCTTGAACGCTTGCGAGACCGCTTTTTGGCTGGCGCTTCCGCCTACATCCAAGAAATTCGCCGGTGTGCCGCCGAAATGCTGGATGGCGTCCGCGGTGGCCATCGCCAGACCCGCCCCGTTGACCAAACAGCCGATAGTGCCGTCCAGGGAGATATAGGAAAGACCGTGTTCCGCCGCTTCCATCTCGCGCGGATCTTCCTCGTCGGGATCGCGCCAGGAAGCGTATTCTTTGTGGCGGGCCAAGCCGTTGTCCTCAAAAGCCACTTTAGCGTCCAGGCAATGGACCGAACCATCCTTCAAAGTCACTAGAGGATTCACTTCGAGCATGGACAGGTCGAGTTCCATGAACACCTTCACCATGTCCTGGAACATCTTGGCGCCCTGGTTGATCTTCTCCGGGGGCAGACCCAGTCTTAAATGAAGTTGGCGGGCCTGGTAAGGGTGCAGACCCTCGATTGGGTCCACCACGATCTTGAAGATGGCTTCGGGTTTGGTGACGGCCAATTCCTCGATCTCGGTGCCGCCCTCAGCGGAAGCCAGAATGATCGGCGAGCGGCTAGCGCGGTCGAGGACCACGGACACATAAATTTCCTTGACGTAATCCAGCGCTGGTGTGATGAATATTTTTTTGACGATCTTGCCCTGAGGACCGGTCTGGGGAGAGATCAGGTTCATTCCCAGGATGTCGCTTGCCTTCAAGCGCACTTCTTGCTCGGTCTTGCAGAATTTCACGCCGCCGGCCTTGCCCCTGCCTCCCGCGTGGATCTGGGCCTTCACCATCCAGGGACCCTCGGGAAATTGTTTGAATACCTCATCGATTTCCGAAAGATGTTTCACCACGATTCCGGGAGTGACTGGAAGCCCGTACTTAGCGAAAATTTCCTTGGCTTGATATTCGTGAAGTTTCACAAGCGCTCCTTCAAAATGAATTGAACCGCACCTGCCGCCGCCAAAAAACCTTAGTTTTAAAAATTCTTCTCATTTAATGTGGTTGTGCCACTCCAGAAAGATATTCTTGAAATCATTGAACACCGCGAAAGCCATCAGTCCGATCACCAGGAAAAAACCGACCTGTTGGTAGATCATTTGAACTTTCGCGGAAACGGGGCTGCGCTTGACGGCTTCAATCAAACACAGAACGATCTGGCCGCCATCCACAACCCCTAAAGGAAGAAGATTCGTGATGAAGAGGAGAAGGGAAATGACCGCTACTATGTGCAGAAGGTCTTCCCATCCCTGGGAAGCTTGTTCCTGAAAGAGCCGCATGATCGTCACGGGTCCCGCCGCGCTTTTTAAGGAAACCTTCCCGGAGAAAAGCTGTATAAAACTGTCCACGAGCTTTTTGGTGAGACCCAAGGTGTAATTGGTTGCGTCACCCACCGCTTGGAAAAGGGGGACTTTTTGATATTCCGGTTTGCTGGCGTCGATCGGGCTGATGCCGATGGCTTTATTGACGCCATTGAAGATGCGGTCGATGGTGACGGTATGAGAAACCTTATCGCGAAGAAACTCGACTTGGAGAGGATCCTTCTCAGCATTGTGGATCAAATAGGCCAATTCGGCCCAGTCCCCCACCTTTTGACCGTTCACATGGGTAATTTCATCCCCCTCTTGGATACCAGCATTTCGGGCAGGATTTCCCAACATCGCCTGGCCCACGATGGCCGGGCGGAAATCCATGATCCCTAAGTCGACGGGGTCCGAGGATTTGGGCCCGCGCTCGATGGTCGTGGTGTAGGCGCGATGACCTCTCTCGTAAGTCAGTGTCGAGCTCTTACCGTAATCGGGTAAAAGATCCTCAGCCGTATTAAGGTTGTCGATCGCCTTGCCGTTGACGGTCAAGAGCAGGTCATTCTTTTTTAAGCCCGCTTTTTCAGCGAGACTTCCCGGCGAGACGAACCCGAGCAAGGGCTTCGCCACTTCCATCGGTTCGCCTTTAAAGATAAAGAGAGCGGATATCAGGACAAGCGCGGAAATAAAGTTCATGCCGGGCCCGGCGAGTAAAATAACGACCCTTTGCCACCAGGCGGCGAAAAGGAAATCTCCCTTCACAGCTGGCTTGAGGTACATCTCTTCGGCGGAATTACTGCTCAAGTCGCCGCCCTTCATTTTGCAAAAACCGCCCAAGGGCACGGCACGGATGGCGTAAAGGGTCTTTCCCCACTTGCGGGAGATCAACGTCGTGCCGAAACCCAGGGCGAATTCCTCGACCTCGACCTTGAAGAATTGGCTGGCCAGATAATGGCCTCCTTCATGGATGAAGATCATGAAACTAAAAGCGAAGACAGCTTCAAGAACGTGTATTAAAGTCATGGGTTCCTTGGATCCTTTGCGGCGTTATCCAGTTATTTTCGAGGCTTCAGCGCGGGCCCAGCAATCCGCCGACAATATACCATCGAGAGTCCCGTTTGTCAGGGGACGGAACTTTCGCAAGGTTTTGCCGATGATCTTGGGAATGCTGTTGAACGCGATCTCCTGGTTCAAAAAGCGCCCTACCGCCACTTCATTCGCCGCGTTCAGAACGGCCGGATAAGTGCCACCCTTTTCCCCCGCCCAGTAAGCCAGGTCCACACAGGGAAATTTTTTCCGGTCGGGTTTTTCAAAGTTCAATCGACCTGTCTTTGTCAGATCCAATCGGTCCACGGGAGAGATCGCCCGGGACGGATAGGTCAGGGCGTATTGAATGGGGATCTGCATATCGGTGGTGCCGAGCTGAGCCAGGACCGAACCGTCGATGTATTCGACCATCGAATGGATGATGGATTCGGGATGGATAACGATGTCGATCTTCCGATAAGGCACGCCGAAAAGATAATGGGCCTCGATGACTTCCAATCCTTTATTCATCAGCGTCGCGGAATCGATGGTGATCTTCGGCCCCATACGCCAGGTCGGATGCTTCAGAGCCTGTTTCAAAGTGATCTTGGAAAAATGCTTGGCCTTGAGATTGCGGAACGGCCCGCCCGAGGCGGTGAGAAGGATCTTATGGATCTCTTCCGCGTTATTGGAACCCACCAGACACTGGAACACCGCGCAATGTTCGCTGTCCACCGGCAAAATCTTGGAACCCGATTTCCGGGCGGCCTTGGTGACCACTTCACCCGCCATCACCATGGTTTCTTTATTCGCCAGAGCGATATCCTTGCCTTTTTGAATGGCGGTAAGGGTCGGTTTTAATCCGGCGGCGCCCACGATAGCCGAAAGCACCAAGTCCGCGCCTGATTCACCCGCCACCGCCTCCACGCCCTCGGGTCCTGCCAAAAGCTGGGTCGAGGTACCTTTGGTCAGGGACTTCAATTCCGGGAAAAATCTCCAATCCATGATTGCGGCCATCTTGGGTTTGAAGACCCTGATCTGCTTGGCGAGCTCTTTGGCGTTGCGGTACGCGGTCAAGCCGATGACCCGGAAGGAAGGTTTGAGTTTTCGAACCACTTTGAGGGTCGAAATACCGATGGAGCCAGTGGAACCCAAAATGGCAATTTTCTTAATCATTCCAGGCCGATCTATAAAATCTAGAATTAATCAAAGTCGATGTTTAACTTATTTTTTAAGTATTCTTGCAATTTTATGACCTGAATTTTAACGGGTTTTGACGGATGATTTAAAAAATAAATGCCCTTATTTTCAGAAGCTCCTAATTTTCTGATCTCCGTTTCTTCAATGCCCTTCATTTCCGTTCCAGCTGTAACTTTTTTGTCAAAATCCCAACACAAAATCCAACGCAAATTAGAAAACGAATGATTAAATCCAGTAGCTTTTAATAAATATTTGAGCTCAACGTACCAATATTCAGGATCCGTCGTGCTTTTTTTATTCTTATTTTCAGCAATCACATCAATACCAATATTTTCGCTGTAATCTTTTACTACAAACTCAAAAAGTTCAGGATGAAGCGTGTCGATCGTAATAAACATGCCGAATAATTCCGCTTCATTTTGCGGTTTAATTAAAATTCTATTTTCAAACTCCTTATATTTTTTAACCTTGATATTCTTAATGCGCCGGGAATATTCTTGCTTTTCTTGTTCAAGCGTTTTTGTTTCTTCATTCCAATCACGAAGAGTGTAAATCCCATTGTTTTTTAGCTCTTCGTCGATATTCTTTATCAACCCACCAACCGCCTCTTTTAGTTCATCCAATATTTGCGCATCCGTATTGGCAATATCACCGCGGTTGGCCGTCAATTTCAATGACTGACAATTCACAAAACCATGCAACAGAACAAATGCATTCGAACCCGTTCCAAAACCACTAATCCATTCGTTTACACGTTTTACAGGGATAAAATCCTTGCATAGATATATTCCATACCTATCAGATAGCCTGTACTTTCCAGTTTCACTCGATCTCTTTTTCTTAATCATCGGATTGTATGCTCTTTTTACATCATCGC
>CAYXYA010000131.1:0-5857 GCA_964469185.1 uncultured bacterium
CGTGATCTCCATCACCGACGGGCAGATCTTCCTGGAATCGAACCTCTTCTATTCCGGTATTCGTCCCGCCATCAACGTGGGTATCTCAGTTTCCCGCGTCGGCGGAAACGCCCAAACGAAAGCCACCAAAAAGGTCGCCGGAAAACTGAAGCTCGACATGGCCCAGTACAACGAATTGGCGGCCTTCGCGCAGTTCGGCGCGGAGCTCGACAAGGCTTCCATGGCCCAGCTTAACCGCGGAGCCCGGCTGGTGGAACTTTTGAAACAACCGCAATACGCGCCCATGGAAATGGAAGACCAAGTGGCCGGTATCTTCGCCGGTAACAACGGCGCTTTGGACAAACTGCCCGTCGACAAGGTGAAAGCTTTCGAAATGGGCCTTTTGTCGGACCTGAAGTCCAAACATCCGGAGATCCTCAAGGACATCAAAGCCAAGGGCGACCTGGCGGACGACACGAAAACCAAGTTGACCGCGGCTATCGAGGAATTCTCGAAAAAATTCTACTGATAGGCAATTAGCCACAGATGCACACAGATTAACGCAGATAGATTTTGGAAGGATGAAAGAATCTGATTTAAAAACAGAAGATTTTAATTTTTTTTCATCATCCGTGTGAATCCGTGTTCATCTGTGGCAAAGAAAGGTTTGGGTTGTGGCTCAGATCAAAGAGATCAAGTCGCGCATCAAAAGCGTGAAAAATATCGGGCAGATCACCAAGGCCATGAAGATGGTGGCCTCGGCGCGCCTCAAGAAAGCCCAGGAACGCATCCTAGGGGCGCGGCCTTACGCCAACCGCATGGCGGATGTCATGAAGAACCTGGCGTCGAAGATGGGCGAGGAAGTCCATCCTTTGCTGAGCGTGCGTGAGGAAGGCAAGACGGCCCTCATTGTCGTCACCGCGGACCGGGGGCTTTGCGGCGGCTACAACACCGCTATCCTGCGGCAGGCGCAAAATTACCTGAAAGAAAATCCCAGCACGGTCTTGCTCACGGTGGGCAAGAAGGGCCGCGACTTTTTCAAACGCCGGAACGTGCCCATCCGCAAGGAATGGCTTTATGTCTTCCCGACGGTCCCTTATGAGACCGTCATTGAGATGCGCGACGAGATCGAGACCTTATTTGTGACGGAGGAATTCAAATCCGTCCTGGTGCTTTTCACCGAGTTCAAGAGCGTTATCACGCAAAAAGCCGCGCTCGAAACCCTTTTGCCCATCCAGGTCCAGGAATTGCCGGGTGAGGGGAAGGCCAACTTTACCGGCGGTGAGTATGAATTCGAACCGGACCTTGACACTATTTTGAACACACTGGTTTCGCAATACCTGGCCACGCAGATCCACCGCATGCTCCTGGAAAGCTTCTCCTCCGAAATGGGGGCCAAGCGCAGCGCGATGGAAGCGGCCAGCAAGAACGCCTCGGAAATGATAGGGAAGTTGACGTTGGAGTTTAACCGCGCCCGACAGGCCATGATCACGAAAGAATTGGCTGAGATCGTGGGTGGAGCGGCCGCACTGTAATAAGACTGGCTTTATATTTTTGAAAGGAACAAGAAAATGGCGACAGCGACAACAAACGCGACGGGAGAACTCGTGCAGGTCATCGGGCCCGTAGTGGACGTGAAATTCACAGGCGAGATCCCGGCTATCTATAACGCTCTCAAGCTGGATTATGAAAAAGAGAACATCCACGTGACTTTCGAAGTGGCCCAGCATTTGGGCGACCAAATAGTCCGCGCGGTGGCCATGAGCTCCACGGATGGTCTTCGCCGCGGCATGGCGGTGACGGATACGGGCGCTCCTATTTCCGTTCCGGTGGGCCGCGCCGCTTTGGGCCGCATCCTCAATGTTTTGGGCGAACCGGTCGATGATATGGGTGAGGTCAAAGCCGAAAAACGCTACCCCATTCACCGCAAGGCGCCTCTTCTGGTGGAACAATCCACGAAAAAACAGATCCTTGAGACGGGCATCAAGGTCATCGATCTTTTGGCTCCCTATCAAAAGGGCGGCAAGATCGGTCTGTTCGGCGGCGCCGGCGTCGGCAAAACCGTCGTCATCATGGAACTCATCCGTAATATCGCCACCCAACACGGAGGATTTTCGGTGTTCGCGGGTGTCGGCGAAAGAACCCGCGAAGGAAATGACTTGTGGCTTGAGATGAAAGCTTCAAAAGTCCTCGAAAAAGCAGCGCTAGTTTACGGGCAGATGAACGAGCCTCCCGGAGCGCGCGCTCGTGTGGGACTTTCCGGATTGACCATTGCCGAGTATTTCCGTGATGAGGAAAACCAGGACGTGCTTCTCTTCATCGACAACATTTTCCGTTTCACCCAGGCGGGTTCGGAAGTGTCGGCGCTCCTGGGACGTATGCCTTCGGCCGTTGGTTATCAGCCGACCCTGGCGACCGAAATGGGCGCCTTGCAGGAACGCATTACCTCGACACAAAAAGGTTCGATCACCTCGGTCCAGGCCATTTACGTGCCGGCCGACGACTTGACCGATCCGGCGCCGGCGACGTCCTTTTCGCACTTGGACGCGACTACCGTCTTGAACCGCGCTTTAACCGAGCTCGGTATTTACCCGGCGGTGGATCCTTTGGATTCAACCTCCCGCATGTTGGACCCGCTGGTGATCGGTGAGGAGCACTATATGGTCGCCCGCCGCGTGCAACAAACGCTTCAACGGTATAAAGAACTTCGCGACATCATCGCCATTCTCGGTATCGACGAATTGTCGGACGACGATAAGCAGATCGTCAATCGCGCGCGCCGTATCCAGAAGTTCCTGTCCCAGCCCTTCTTCGTGGCGCAGGAATTCACCGGCACGCCGGGACGTTACGTGTCCCTGGCCGACACGCTCCGCTCCTTCAAGGGTTTGGTGGACGGACAGTACGACCACATTTCCGAGCAAGCCTTCTATATGACGGGCAGTATCGATGAAGTGCTTGAACGCGCGAAAAAGATGTAAAAAGCAGTTCACGGTCGACAGTTGGCAGTAAAGAGTGAAGAAAAGGGTTTCAACGGTTTGCCGAAGTTTTAAATAAGGTTGAGTGTTTTTGTTTTCACAAAAGAGTCTTAACTTGGTGTCTTGGTCATCGACCCTTCGCTGCGGTGCGAAGGGTTTGGTGGTGAAAGGAATTTTCCGTGTCGAAGACGTTCAAACTTCAAGTCGTCGCTCCCGACCGTCCTTCCATCCAGGAAGATGTCACGGCTGTGATTCTTCCCGGCGGCGCGGGTGAGTTCGGCGTATTGGCCCAGCACATGCCGCTGATCTCCACGTTGAAGGCCGGTACTTTAGAAGTCACCAAAGCGGGAGTGAAAGAGTTTTATTTCATCGCGGGCGGTTTCGTGGAAGTGAATCCCACTTCTGTGATCGTTCTGGCGGAAGAATACGAAAAGGCTGATGAGATCGATGTTGCTCGCGCGCAAATGTCTAAAAAACAGGCACAAGAAAAGTTAGCCGAGAAAAAAGAGGGTGTAGATATGGTCAAAGAAAAGCACGCTCTAGCCCGCAACGAAGCCCGACTTCACACCGTCGAAAAAGCCAAATCTCTCAAAAAATAGCCGTCTCTTCACCCAAACCATTAATTAACTAGGCCTAAGCCTCAGAGTGAAATAATAAGGCAATGTCGCTATTTCGAATTCTAGGTGGCCGGTCACTATAATCGCCTCGAAACGATGATTCTGTCATGTGTTTGAAGGAGCGATTTTTTGGATTTAAAAGGGAAATAACCGTCTAAAGCATAGGTAGAAAGGTTTTAAATCTAAGCACTATTTATTTTTCGGAGTTTGGAGGACACTTTTATGAAGCGTCGGCTTTCTTTTGTCCTTGCGCTCTTGTTGACCTCATTTGCCCTTATGATCTCTGCTTGCCGAAGTAATACCAATTTTATTTCTCCAGCTCCTCTAGGAACCGCCACTCCAATCCCTCCAACCGCTACAGCAACCGCTGTTTATCCTTTTGTAACCCAATGGGGAGAATCAACAGTATTTAATGGCTCAAACGGAATAGCTGTGGACACATCAGGCAATGTATATGAAGCGGATACTTTGAATGACCGGATTCAACGATTCACGACTAACGGGACACCAATTACTTTGTGGGGTACAAGTGGTAATGCCCCGGGTCTGCTTAATAAACCGCTCGGTGTGGCGGTGAACCCCGCTGGATCTATGATTTATGTTGCGGATAGCGGGAACAATCGAGTCGAAGTGTACAATCCGGTTGGTGCATACCTTTTCCAATGGGGAGGACCGGCAGCTTCGACGCTTACGGGTCAGTTTAATTACCCGACTCAATTAGGCGTAGATTTTTGGGGGAATGTTTATGTGGTGGATAACAACAATCAGCGTATTCAGAAATTTTCTTTTGATGGGAGTTGGTTAAAGACGTGGGGAAGCTCCGGCACTGGTGATGGCCAGTTTAATTTTCCTTATGGTATCGCAGTCTATTCTAATTCCGGGGGAACGACAGTCTATGTTTCTGACAAAGGCAGTAATCGTATTCAGGCTTTTGATGTTGACGGAAAATATTTATTTCAATGGGGCGGGCCCGCTCCCGGGACCGGCAATGGTCAATTTACGGGAAATAATTCTTTAGCGGTTGATGTTTGGGGTAATGTTTATGCCGCGGATGGCGGGGCCCATGTTCAAAAGTTCACATCTAAGGGAACTTTTTTGACCAAATGGGGAAATTTTGGAGGGGGCAACAATATATTTAACACTCCTTCTGGTGTAGCGGTTGATTACACCGGATATGTCTATGTTGCCGACTCTTGGTACAACAAAATTCAGGTATTTGCTCCTTACTGAGTCATATTCACATTCTTTGAGACTGGCCACTAATAAATTTTATTATTCGTTTTTCTTCTGCAATATCGCTGTCTTTAACCTTCCTTGTTGGTTTTGACTCTCCTCACGGCTAAAATCAAAGACGGTATAAACGAAATGATGAAGGTATATGAATTATGATCGTCGGAATCGGTGTGGATTTAATAGAGATCGAACGCGTCAAAGCGGCCCACAAGAAACACGGGCAACGCTTCATTGACCGGCTGTTTACGTCCGCTGAAGCCAAGTACTGCCTCCGTAAAAAAGACCCCTATCCCTCTCTCGCTGGTCGGTTCGCCACCAAAGAAGCCGTTATCAAGGCCTTCAGCCATGGTTTTGGCGGGCGATGGAAATGGACCCACATTGAAGTGGTCCGGGAGCTGAGCGGGAAACCCACGGTTAAACTTTCCGGCATTATGGAAAAACTTCGGTCCGCGAGAAAGATCAAAGCCATCCATCTCACCATCGCTCACAGCAAACGGGATGCGACGGCGACCGTCATTTTGGAAGTGGCTTCCAAATGAAAACCAAAAAGACCTACCACGAACGGCAATTGACGGGCAAACAATGGTTCTGGTTTTTGGTCGGGATGGGTTTGTTGTTCCGGCTTCCGTTCTTGCGTTTGCCTTCGGCGGAAACGACTGACGGTGTTCTGTGCCTCACTCAATTCACATCAAGTTTTGTTGATACTCCCCGTTTTGTCATCATGCCCGGCTATCCGTTCCTCCTTTGGTTGGGTAAAGGTCTGGGTCTGCCTAGCTGGGTTTGGGGCCGATCGTTATCGACGCTGGCTGGACTCCTCTTTTTAATCCCTCTTTGGAAATTCTCAAGACGATGGGTATCGATGGAAATGACCGGAATGGTTTGCCTGATGGCGCTTTTGTCTCCACTCCTTTGGTTGTGGTCCCTCAAAGTGATGCCGGACACGCTCTTTCTTTTCCTGTTTTGGTGGTGTTTAGAACGATTGACTACGGTCTATATAGAAAAGAAACCATCGGCATGGTTCATGGCTTGCGGCATCGGAGCTTTGGCGGCCTG
>CAYXYA010000132.1:0-5857 GCA_964469185.1 uncultured bacterium
GCGCATTGGTCAATATTCTGTTACCCGGAAGGATGCAGCCGCTGCCGCTCATACTTTCCTGCGAACCCACCCGCCAAGGTTCCCGGTAATCGGGATATTGAGCGGTCGTGAAAATCTTGACGAGGGACTTCAGGAGAGGATCCGCGGCGAACGAGTTTTGCGAGAGGAAGAAAAACAGGGCCAAAGAAACCAACAGACGGGAAGCCATTGCTTTTCGGCTCTTTTTTTGCGAGGTAGTTGATTGCATTTTATCTTTTCTAAACGAGGCTTTGAGACGCTTATCCCTGAAATGCGAGGGGCATCTTAACAGTATTCATACCCCTCGACAACCGAAGAACTACCATCGAATTGCCTGTTTTTAGGACTGTACCTTACGCAAGGTGTTCTTATCCCGATGCTCGAATAGCTTCGTCTGGCCCTTGATCTTGATGACCGTGTTCGAGTCGTAGGAAAAACTGCCGTCATCGTTCATCTTCATTTCCAACTCAAATCTAACCGTTTGGAATTCCGCGTCCAAAAAGGGGTTGGAACTGATCCCGAAGGTCGTCGAACCAAGTTCAGCTTTGAGTTTAAAACTCTTCGAATCCCCTTCCGCTGTGCCGCCCGCGAGCAGGACCATCCCCCTGGGGATAGTGACACATTTCATCACCTGCTTGGCCTTGGGGTCCCAAAGCCAATAGCCGACCTCATCGTGAAAAGGCTGTTCTTCCCCGAGTCGAAAGGCTTGGGTGAAATACCGCAAGCCAAAGAGTTTCTGTTCATGATTCTCAACCGGGAAGTTCACTGGCTCCATCATCATCCGTTCCCGATATTTGTTCTTTTCGGTGCCTCGGTCATCGGATGGGGCCGTATCATCGCCCGTACCACCTTCCCAGATGCCAATGAGAGCCCGTAGCGGGCCATAATTTCCTAGCATCTCTTCGTTCACTTTACTCTCCTCTAGCTTTCACAAAACTGAGTTAAATGGCTTCCATTCCGAACGACCTCGAGGTGATCTCATTGAACTATTTGCGAACCATTTATTTCCAGTTAATTCGATAATAAAACTAGAATCTTTTGGCGGTTTATTTTTTACAATTAAAGATCATTGCCAGCATTGATATACAAAAGTTCCTTTAACACGCCATCTTTAGTTTTCACATTTTTTTGAAAAATCTTAAAAGGTGAATAAGCGTTATCTCTTTTTAAAATCATGGTTCCAATATCAATGATTGGTTTATCATCTCCTTTCATAGTGACTTCGACTGTAATTTGATTTTTCTGGTGCCCAATAATTTTTCGGTCTATTGATGTGTATCCTTCGTCCCACCAATCGCCTACCGGAGTAAGTCTCGTCTCCAAATCAAGAATTTCTTTCAGGCTAAAATCAGTGCAAATTGAATAATAATAATAAAGGGCTGACGTTTCAGTTCCATTATGAAGCACTTCTTGGACCACGATTTCTTTATCCCCATCACCAGTAATATCTTCAAAAGAAACAAAAGGGTTTTCAAAACTCAAATCTACCCACCTTAAAGATGTCCAAATCGGTTCTTTTACAATCTTTTCTTTTTTAGAATCATAAATGACAAAACAAAAAAGATTGCCAATTGAATCCCCAACAGAACCCCAACCGTTAACATGCAGACCATAAACAGCAATGTTGTCAAAACCTCGAACAATATAAATTGGCCCAAACACTTTTTGGGGATCCGGCATGTCTTCCTCGGCCTGTTTAATGTTTACGTTATATTGAACAAGGTCTTCAAAGTCCTTCTTCGCCTCTTCTTCAAAAACAATTCGTACTTTTTCAGGAAGTAAAATCTTTGGGCCATCTGGATTTCCAAAACAATCAAAATCATTTGTTTTGCTTTCGGTGGCTGTTTTCAAAAAAGAAAAACCAGTTTTTGAAATAAGATTTTTAGCCCAGGGGGGCAAAGGCGGTGGCCAATTCGATTCAGCAATAACAGGTCTCACGCATAAACAAATTAATAAAAGAGAGGTACAAATACTTGGAAATTTCAAATTAACAACTCCCCGCGTTGGACCCGAACTTTAATCCACTCTTAGACGCTCCACAGCTTCTCCCTACGCAAAAGCTTCTGCCTACGCCAAGGCTTCGGCAGACTAGTCAGGAGACAGAGCCGGTACTTCGAACCAAATCACTCCCAACGGCGGTAATGAAATGATCATCGAATAGGGTAACCCATGGCAAGGTTCCGCTTCGGCTTCCACTCCCCCGCCATTGCCAAAATTACTTCCGCCGTAAAGATGCGAGTCTGTGTTCATCATTTCGCGATAGAACCCCGCTTTCGGCACACCCACTCGGTAGCCGTCGCGGATCACCGGAGAAAAGTTTCCCACCACCAAAATTTGCTGGCCATCGGTCGGCGCCTTGCGCAGGAAAGCCACAATGTTATCGTCGTGGTTGTTGGAATCCACCCATTGAAATCCCGCGGGGTCCACATCCGCTTCCCACAAGGCGGGATTGTCACGATATAAAGCGTTCAGGTCCTTCACCAAATTTTGCATGCGCCAATGGTCCGCCCATTGGGTCAAATGCCAATCCAAGCTTTGATTGTGGTTCCACTCGCTGAACTGGGCGAACTCACAGCCCATGAACAAAAGTTTTTTACCCGGGTGTCCCCACATATAACCGTAAAGCGCGCGCAAGTTCGCGAACTTCTGCCAACGGTCACCCGGCATCTTGTCGATCAAGGAACATTTGCCGTGGACGACCTCATCATGCGAAATAGGAAGAATAAAATTCTCGCTCCAGGCGTAGAGAAAGCCAAAGGTCAGGTTGTTGTGATCGTAACGGTGATAAACGCTGTCACGGCTGAAATAATGAAGCGTGTCGTGCATCCACCCCATGTTCCACTTGAAACCGAAACCCAACCCGCCGGTATAAACAGGACGGCTGACGCCGGGCCAAGCCGTCGATTCTTCCGCTATCATCAAAGTTCCCGGGAACTGCGCGTGAGCCAATTCGTTGAGTTGTTTTAAAAAATGGATGGCTTCGAGGTTCTCGTTACTGCCGAACTGGTTGGCGACCCACTCCCCATCCTTGCGGCTGTAATCGAGGTACAGCATGGACGCCACCGCGTCGAGCCTGAGTCCATCCACGTGGTATTCCGCGAGCCAGAAAAGCGCGTTGGATAAAAGAAAGTTGCGTACCTCATTGCGCCCGAAATTGAAAACATAGGTTCCCCAATCAGGGTGCTCACCCTGACGCGGGTCCAAATGTTCGTACAACGCTGTGCCGTCAAATCGCCCCAGCGAAAATTCATCTTTGGGAAAGTGTGCCGGTACCCAGTCCAAGATGACGCCGATGCCCTCTCGGTGCAAATGATCGACCAGGAATTTGAAATCATCGGGTGTGCCGAACCGGGCGGTCGGGGCAAAATAAGATGAGACCTGATAACCCCAGGAGCCGCCAAAAGGATGCTCCATCACCGGCATCAACTCCACGTGGGTGAAACCCATCTCCTTCACGTAAGCGGTCAGCTCCTCCGCCATTTCCCGATAAGTCAAAGGCCGGTTGCCTTCCTCCGGTACCTTGCGCCAAGATTCCAGATGAAGTTCATAAATGCAGATCGGTTCCCTCAGGACATCCTTCTCGCGACGTCCGGACATCCACTCGTCGTCCGAGAATTCATAATGGGGTTTGTAGGTCATCGAAGCGGTAAGAGGCGGATTTTCCGCCGCGAAAGCGTAGGGGTCAGCCTTCAACAGCCGGTGGCCATCGTGGGTTTGAACCTCGAATTTATAATTGGTTCCCGGTTGAAGTTCGGGAATAAAAATTTCCCAAAGGCCTGAACGTCCCAGACATCTCATTTGGTGCAAACGGCCGTCCCACCCGTTGAAATCGCCCACTACGCTGACGCCATTGGCACCCGGCGCCCAAACCGCGAAAGAAAACCCATCCACTCCCTGCCAGTTCATAAAGTGGGCACCCAGCTTTTCGTAAAGGCGTTGGTGATTCCCCTCACCCACGAGGTACAGGTCCACCTCGCCCAAAGTCGGCCAAAAAGCATAGGCGTCCCAATAGGTGAAAACCCGCGACTGAGGATACTGAACTTTGACTTGATAGGGTCCCGCGTGTTTGGTTTTAGGTAAGAAGGTTTCGAAAAGTCCCGCGACATGGACAGAGCTCAATGGGATTTCCTCGCCCTCGAAGATAATGGAAACTTTCTCCGCGTCCGGGCGGTAAACGCGGACTACTTCCCCGTCTTTATCCGGATGAATTCCTAAAAAGGAATGGGGGTCGCGATGCCACATCGATAAAAAAGTCCGAACATTCTCGTCCATATCGGGTATTTGAGGGGACAGCTTTCCCTTTTTCGCGCGAGGGTTCGCGGAAACTTTTTTTGTCATTATGAATGTCCCTTAACCGGCTAAACCATCGAAAGAAACTTATTTCTTGACCTTGGCATTCTTCGCCAATAAAAGATCGGTCCGAAGTTCCAATAGGTTCGACAGCTCGGTCATGATCTTGAAATCGACCGGTTTTTCCGCCGCCTTGAAAACGGCTTCCTGCGCCAGGTACAAATTAGCGTCCAACCCTAGCTTCTTGGCCAACTGAACGACCGCGATGGAAGCGCGCACATTATCATCCGTCGGTTTTTCCATAGCCCCTTCCACGATCTCGGTGATCAGGTTGCGAAAGGTATGCTCCGCCACGAACCGGTCGATCTGGTATCCGTGTTGAGTGACATCATCCGCGAGTTCAATAAGGTTTTGATAGGCCACGGAATCCTTGAACCACTCTTTCTTCTGGATCTCTTCCTCAAAGATCTTACCGAAGGTGTATTCGGCCGCGGCCTTGATCTCCTTGGGCAACTCGAACCCCACAGACTGAAGCATTTCCAGGTTGCGGCGGTTATCTTCATAAAGACGCACGTATTGCTCGGAAAAGTGGTCCACCAGCGAACCGTAGATCTCCTTGAAGATGGTTTGCTTGCTCTCGGGAAGTAACTGCTCGACACCGAACTCATCCGGCCCGAACTCTTCCTGCATGATCCGAAGAAGCTTTGGGAGAGAAACTACGTAGAATTGTTCCCATATCTTTTGAGCGCTCTTGTCAAAATTCTCTTTTCGAAGAAAAGGTTTGATGGCCCCGTAAAAATCGATGCCTCCCAGATGAAGCCCCGCGAAGGCGAAACGGAAATGCTGTCGGGTCATGGACTCCTGAAGAAAAACATGGCCCGTCATCAGGGTGAAGCGGCCGTGTTCTTCCTTGCGCGCGTCCTCGATCTGATAGATGTATCCTCCAGCCAAGCCCTTCTCAAGTGTGTGATTGACAAGAGAGGAGATGGCCAGATGGGCGACCACGCCCTGGGGTTTGACACGGGTAGGCTCCGAAAAACGGTGGTAAACATCCGCGCCGGTGCCGTACTCGTGAACGTTGCTTTTAGCCTCAGAGAGGATCTCAAGAAAGGAACTCTCGGGCGAGGGAAAGCCCAGCGTTTCCAAAAGGTCGAAAATGCGGGCGGCGTATTTAAGCACCTGCGTCGTCTCGATGCCGGAGATCTCGTTGAAGAACCAGGCGCAGCTCGTGTACATGAGCATGGCGTTATGTTGGATCTCCAATTGGGTCAAAGCCCGCACCACTTCCAGTTCCGTCAGGGACCTTCCCGCGTGCCTTTCCAGGAAATCTTTCCGGGAAGCTTCAGGATCCAGGATGAGCTGGATGTACTCGTTACGCGCCACCCAGGGATCGATGAAAAGTTTTCCCCTCTCCTGCTCGAAATAAAAGCTCACCGCGTCGCGCACATGGTCAAAGGCGCGCCGCAAGGGACCGCGCCAGGCCTGGTTCCAGCCTTCACGTCCGCCGGTCTGACAGCCGCAATCGCGGAACCACCGGCCCACGCCGTGG
>CAYXYA010000133.1:0-5855 GCA_964469185.1 uncultured bacterium
AGACCATTGCTTTTTTTTTTGGATAACTGAGAGCGCGGTATTGTTTGGTTGTAAAATTCAAAAACCTTGTCAGAAAAGGACTTTTTGGTTCCCTGCTGATAGAACTTTTTCCATTTTTTCCTTAATTGAAGCGGTGAAGGTCCCTTCACTTTTTTATAAAGGAAGTTGGCGATAGAGTTACGGTGCATATCAAATCGCCTCGAAACCCTGACCATGTTGCCATTTTCGAAGGCAAACCAGGTCAAGTAAAAGTGTTTGTCGGCGTCCTTTGGTGAAAACCCTTTTCTCCAAATCGAATCCAAGGCTTTGAGGCCAGCAATATGGTTCCTGGTGGTAGAAGCGGCTTTTATTAATGATGGGTCGCTCGGAGGGGTTGTTCCTCGCCCATCTTTTTTCTTAGTTTTCATTACATGTTCCTAGCTTTTATTTTTCTTAGGTCCCTTAGGAAAGGAAAAGTCCGTTTTCGTGAGTTTCAAGGGTTTTAGCCACTTCATAACCGGCGAACCGGGTTTTGCGGCGTAAGCCCGTAACCGGTTAACTGGTAGAGAATTTTTCTCCCATCTCTTACAAATTTCCCTCAGAGTTCGGCCCTGGCGATGCGACCAAAGGATAAAATGTGACCTAACTACCTTCCGGTTAACTCCCATTAACCAAAGATTTGTCAAACCCTCGTTCTCCTTTTCGGTCAAACGAGGTTTACGGATAAACCGGCAGTAAAATTCATATACTTTCGAAAAAAAGGGCTGGTTGCTGTTCTCGACTAGAATCATTTTACTTATCTGTCTTAATTTCAAAAAAGGGGAACTTTTAAATAGTTTTTGCAGATTAAGGATCAATGTTGAACGGCTCTGACCGATGGTTTTTGAAAGCCAGACAACATTTCCCCTCTCATAGGTCAGCCAGGTCATTAGAAAATGCTTGTCGGTATCCTTCGGCGATAACCCTCTTTTCCAAATAGAATCTAACGTCGCAAGACCCCGAATTAGATTCCGCTTTGATGAGGCTTTTTTTAGGATTTTAGTGTCGCGGGGAAAAGGTTTTCTTCTAACCTTTTTAGGTTTCACTCACAATTCCCTATCGTATTCGATGCCGAATTTTTTGAAATTATTGATGATCCTGCGGCGGATGAGGTTCAATTCCATGGGTTCTAATTTCCTTTGTAATAACCCCGCTACTTCGATCGCCGCGTCCCGAAAGAGGGTGTGAAAAGCGTTAACATACAACTCTCCTTTTCCTTTGCTGTCGAGGTCATTGAAATCGCATTGAAGGTGTTCGGGGCAAGGAAGGTTATCGAGGGTTTCGTCGCTTAAAATTCCGTTCATGAAAAAGGCGATACGTTGGAAGTCATTAGGGGTGTGCGGTGGGCGTTGATTAGGTGTCATTGCTTGAATAAATCCTTTCCGCAAAGGTCAATACTTGATGTTTTATTCCCGTCAGGTTGGAAAAAACCTATGGGAAAAATAAGTCGTAACCGAAATTACTAAAATAAAAATAATCCCAAATTTGATTCTTCTTAAACCATCAGGGTTTCCTTCAAAAATTAGCAACATTCCTGTAAACACTCCCCATATTCCCAATAATAAAAAAGGAGCAGAAAAATAACTGATGATTTGTAACAACAAATCCTTAGGAATGTTAACGAAACGACTTAGAGTTGATCCAAGGACGACCCCGAAGCAAATATAAATGCTCCATCCCCAATTCCTTTTTTCCTCTCTTTGAAAAATAAGATCATAAAGGTCTTTCTTGGAACTTTTCTTTCTTCTCACTTTGTCTTCTTTCCTTTTATTTATTCGATAATAATAGTTTTTAAAAAAGTTTGGCCATTTTAGCACATCTACATTGGCTAGGAAACGGCTTGATTAAGTGTCTCTTTGAAGGTGGCGGGTGTGAGACCAATGGATAAATCCCACCAATCTGGATGGTTTTTTTCTATGGCGATTTCATTGAGTCGGCGAATAAGTCTGGGTGTGTAATTTACTGGGGAGACACCCTTGTCTTGAAGTGTTGATTTGAAATAGACAGCGTTGCGGCCGACGGTGGGTAGGGTGGCTTGGGTGAGGGCGGTTTGAGCCTCTGCTAGGGCGTTTTCGAGGGGTATTGAGGCTGGCCAGGTCGAATAACCGATCGAACAGGTTACGGGCCAAAGCAATTGGAGAGGTTTGTTGTCGTGATCATAGGCAGGTTTTTTTACGAGTGCTTGATTCACGAATTTTTGAAGGGTTGATTCCACTTTCGCGCGAAGGACCTTAACGGTTGAGGTGGTCGTTGTTCCTGCTCCCTCGATGCAAAATAAAAAGCGGTTCCCCTCAATTCGATAAACATTTTCTCCAAAAGATTCCAGTAAAAAGGTTCCAAAGGAGTGGATGGTTTCATTTCCCACATCGTGGGATAGGCAAAGGTTAATAGCCTCCAAGTAGTCCAGCTCGATCAATCCCAGAAAAACGGGTTCAGTTCCCTTTCGGCGGGTGTGGAAGTTGGAAAGTTGGGCTGAAACTGCTTGGGCATTTTTACATCCTGTAAGTGGGTCTATGTATTGGTCTTCCCCGGTGTGTTGGTTGGCCAGTGTTTCCCCAACGTACTTTGAGGTTTTTTCATCCGCGAGGGAGGGAAAGATCCTTTGAAGAAAATGGTCGAAGAAATTTCCAGAAACCTCTGCTTTTAGGGCGGAGGAAGTGAGGTGGTTTCGGGATTCTTCCAAGAGAGAAAGGACTGTTCTGTCTTTAACTCCATCGGTTTTGAGTTGGAGGAAACAATCGTAAGCCTGGGGATATTGTCGGGTTTTGAGGAAGGTTTGACCCAAGGAAAACCGAATTTGTTTGTTGTTCCAATTGCGGGATAAAAGGCTTTTATAAATCCGGATGGCCGACTGAAAACGCCCGCGGTCGAGGTCTAAATCCCCCAACAGTTCGACGGCCTCGAAGTGGGTGTGGTTATGGTGAAGGATGAGATTGAGAGTTTTCTCTCCTTCGGCAAATCGATTCAAATAAATAAAAGCTTTAACTTTTAAGATCAAAATCCGAAGTTGTTTTTCTTGTAGGGGTTCTCCGGGTACAGGGTCATTGAAAGAAATGCTGTTCAGGGTAGCGAGGGCTGTATCAGCTTTGTTGTTTTGTAGAAGGACTTCGGCTTCCAAAATGGCGGCTGGAACGTTCAGGGGATCGGCGGTCAGGATTTCGTGGCAAGCGGCTAATACGTCGTTGTAATGACCCTTTTTGAGGAAGAAATCGGCCTTTACGAGGAGAGAATCGATTTTTTCAGGGTTGGCCGCCGCCATTAGCTTTTCTGGTCGTTAACGAAGACGAAGTTGACGACTTTGAGGCCTTCGGGGAATTTTTGGATGATGAGGCGGTAGGAAAAGGGGATCCGGACGGAGGAGTTGGTTAGTTTCGATGTGTATTCCATGTTACCTGTGAACCAACTGGAAACCATGTTCCCTTTAATTTTGGTCTCGATAGCTGTGAGGTTTTCGGCGGTGCAGTAGAGCTGTTGATCGGCGATCTGGCGCTGTAGATCAACAGTAAAAAAGTTGGTTTGAAAATCATTCAAAATGTCCTGCACGAAATACTTGCTGTTGTCCTGAAGGTAACTCTGGACGTTGTAAAAGCCAAGGTTGCAAAGGCTGACCGCTACTTTCCGCGCGAATTCGGTGTAAAGAGGAAGCTCAGATTCGGGGACGGAGCCGTCAGTCGAGACGACCGTGTTGGTGTTGAATTTAAGGTTGAGGGAATCCCGTTTGAGATAGACGAGAAAACCGATCAGGATCAGGACCAATAAAACACCGATCAAAATGTTCCCTAGACTGGTGGATTTGTTGTCGTCCACCGTTTTTTGAATGTGAATAGGCATGTTTATTTCCTCCGTTTAATTACGTAAAAATTCTGGTTCGCGGCCATAGGCTTCGTCCTCGACGAGGTGGAAGATCGCGTTCCAGCAGCCTTCCGGGGTTTTTGAGGCGTTGTAATGGGCCATGTAAGCGGCCCTGCGGTTCTTGTCCACGGGATATGAGGTGGAGATCCATTTAACGACCGGGTCAGGGACGATGAAGATGAGGCCCTGCCGGGCGGAGCTTTTGAGAAAGGCCATCGAGTATTGGTTTTTCACCTGTTGTAAATTCGAAATAATGTCGTGTTCTTTCGGGCCTAACTCGAAGGCTTTCACGCAAAGTTCCCGGTCCGCGTCCCCGAGTTTGAGAAAAAGTTTGGTTGAGGCGTTATCAAGAGCGGTTTTGGCTTTGTCGTTAGCCATGCAATCAGCGATCTTTTGCGTGGCGTAGATGGTGCAGAGGGACAAGTGACGGGAAGTTCGAGAGAGGATATCCGCGAAATCCTGGCCCGCTTTGAAGGAAAGTAGGTCCCAAAATTCGTCAATGATGATGATGGGAAAGCGTTTTTGAAGTTGGGCTTCCCTCGCCCGGGCGAAACAGAAGGTCGAAACGACATAGGTAGTGAGAGCTTTTATTTTCTCCTGTTTTTGACCGAGCGAGGTGTCGAAGACAATGAATTTGGAATGACGGTCAATGTTGGTTTCGCGGTCAGTGAGCCGGGCGTATGTGCCTTCCCCGACGTATTGATTCAAGATTTCAGCCGCGGAGGCGGTGAATTCCTTGGCGATGTTGGAGGTTTCTTTGTCTTTGGTAATGGTCAAAAGGACACGACGGAAGTCTGTTAATAAGGGGGATTTTTTGGGGCCTTCGGCCCCTTCCTTCTTGAGGTGTGTTGTTTCTTCCTCGAATTTGGTTTTGTAAGTGCGTTTTATCGCATCGAGCAGGATGGATGTTTCGACGGATTTGAGAGCGGTTTCGTTTTGTTCTAAAAGAATGGTGGTTAGGAAGCCCAAAACGGCTTCTTGTTGGTCTTCCGAGACCGTTCCTTTTGTCTGGTAGCTTTCCTCTGGACAGTCAAAAGCGTTGATGTGTTTTTCAGTTTTAAGGTCGAAGTAGATGTATTCCCCGCCGGCGGCCAAGCAGGTGGTTTGATAGGTTCCGGAACGGTCAATGATCATAACTTCCGGGGCTTTGGGCATGAGGCGGTTCAATAAAAGTTGGATCGAAAAGCTTTTTCCGGAACCGGGAGATCCAAAGATGCCGATATTGTAGTTCTCCCCAGCTGGGAGCCAGGGGTCGAGCATGAAGGGCTGGAAAGACCTTGTGTGGCCTAATAGGACGCCCTTGTCGAGTGTCAGAGTGTCATGAAAGAAGGGCCAGCAGTTGGCGATGGCCTGGGTGGTTTGAAGGCGTTGGACGTTTTCGCGGACTAAATTGGTGGCTAGAGGGATTGTGGAGTAGAAGTATTCTTCCTGCTGAAAAACACCGTTGTAAATGTGAATTCCCTCGAATCGGGATACCAAACTTTCGTATTTATTTTTGATCTCTTTCTCGCTGTTCGCGTAGACCGACACGAAAAGACTGACCCTGGCCAGGCCTGTTTCCATCCGGGAAATGGAGGAAAGGACCGCGTTTCGACTGTCCAAGTTGGCTTGGGATTCGTAATTGGGGAGGTTTTTGTCGTCGCCGGCCGCTTGGTCGTGGCGCATTTGGCTTTTGATGATGGATTTTCCGAATTCCTGGTCGATGCCGTGAACGAAAAGGCAGACTTTGAAGGTCTCTTTTTGGAATAGGAATTGGGAGAGAAAACCCAAGTGTTGGTTTTGCTCCGGGAAATTAGTGACGTTGATGGTTCGGATGAAATTTTCTCCGACTTGAAGGCTGTTCCCTTTGATGTGGTGGGGTTGGACAGAGAGGGCTTCCCGAAGGGTTTCAAGACCGTCCGGACCCGCAGAGACGGGGGCGGCTTTGTCGAACCCTGTTGTTGTTCCTTTGAATTCCATGAGGTTAATTTCGCTGTAAAGAAGGC
>CAYXYA010000134.1:0-5848 GCA_964469185.1 uncultured bacterium
CCTCGGCCTCCACCTGTTCCCTGGTGGCCCCTTCCAAGTCCCTGCCATCCTTTACTCCTCGGCTATATTCCTGGCTGACGAGCCGTAAAAATTCGTCGGCCAAAGTCATTCGACTATCGAGTTCGGGTAATTTCTCAACCCATCGGCCTAGCTGGGATTTCACTGATTGGACCTCTGCTGACCATTCGGACTTCAAACCCTCGGAAAGCTTGAACAGGGATTCGGATTGGCTTTCCAAAACCCTTCGCTCGGAATAAGCCTGGCCCTGGTCCCAAATGGAAAGGGTCAATTGGGCCCCAAAGTAACTTTGAAGGTCCGGAACAGCGGGGATTGGTCCGCCTTTTATCCCTTGGGCCACGATATCCAGCGAGGGCCAAGGCCAAACGCCGATACCGTCCCTTTCCGAGAGATTTTGTTTGGCCCTTAGATAGGTCAATTGGGATACCAGCCCTTCGGACGACTCCAATGCCGGAGCCTTCGGCTCGCCCTTTGGACCCTCACCCAATTTGATTTGGTTTCCAGGAATGTTCAAAAGTCCCGATAGTCCCGCCATTGCCTCATCTTGTTGGTTTTGAACCTTCACCAATTCAAGCGAGAGATCGGCGATAAAAAGTTTGAATTCTTGCACATCCGTTTGGGTGGTCAGCCCCGCGTTGGCTTTCTTCTTAGCCCTTCCCAGGCCGTTCTGGGCCTGTTCCATGGCTTGCTTCAAGAACTTGGTTCTTTCAGTCGAAGCCCAAGCTTCCAGCCAACTGCTCCTAGCCAAAAGGAGCAAGTCCGCCTCATTTTGCGTGGCTTCGAGTTTTTTCGATTCGGCTTCCAGGTCAAAAGCATTGCTCTTGCTCTCGTCCCTCCCGAAACGAAAAAGATTCAGCTTCGCCGTGGCCACTAATTCGTAATAGGGCTCGCGCCGGTCGAGGACATTTTGTCCGTCCCCAAACGCTCCACCCTCAATGGTCGGTTGGAAGGACCTCCATAAATAACCGGTCTTGGCCTTCGAGGCGTCATACTCTTTCCAGCCAGAAAGAGCTTTGGGAGCGTTTTTCACCAACGCAGGAAGCATTTCCCAGGAAACGATCTTTTCCTGTTTCGAACCCTCAGGTACGGCTTTTATCTCTTCGCTTCTCGCAGGAACAGTCGCCAGCGCCAATAAAAGTAACCAAATGGATTTTTTCATTACCGGCTCCTCCTTGAAAGTCCTGCCAAACTGAAGTTTCCTTCACCTTTTGACTTCTCCTTCGCCGTTCTGGATGGATTCTTCAAAATATCCCGGCCCGTGATATTGAAAATAACTGGAGTTACGAAGAGGTCGAGAAGCGTTGAAGAAATCAGACCGCCCACGATGACCACCGCCACGGGATAAAGTATTTCTCGTCCCGGTTCGTAAGGGTCCAACAGGAATGGAATGAGACCGAGCAAGGCCGTCAGGGCCGTCATAAGGACAGGCCCTAGCCTTTCCAGGCTTCCCCTGATGATCATGTGCTCGTCGAATTTTTCCCCTTCCTGCTCCACCAAGTGGATGTAATGGCTGATCATCAGGATGCCATTGCGGCTGGCGATACCGCAAAGGGTGATGAACGCCACGATGGAAGCCAGGCTAATGTTTCCGCCCGCGATCCAAAGAGCCGCCACGCTTCCCACCAAGGCCAGCGGAATGTTGACCATGATCTGGAGGGCGATCAGCCATGACTTATAGTGTTGGAAGAGGAGAAGGAAAATCCCAATCATGGCGATGGCTCCCAGGAGGACCATTTTTCTCAAGCCCGCCTGTTGGTTTTCAAATTGCCCGCCGATGACATAGCGATATCCAGTGGGAAGTTTTAAATCTTTCAGTCTCTTCTGGACCTCGCCGACTGTCCCAGAAAGGCTTCGTCCCCGGACATTGGCTTGAACCACAATCCTACGGCCCATGTCCTCCCGCCAGATGACATTGGGTTTATGGGTCTCAAAAACATCCGCCACATCGGAGACCTTTATCGGAGTTCCGTCGGGTTGGGTAGCCAGGCGCATTTCCTGGATCGATTCCGGCAGGTCACGGGATTCGGAAACTAACCTAGCCGTTATGTCGATGCGCTTTTGCCCCTCGATCATGGTGCCGACAGTCTCGCCAGCCAGGGCCATTTCCAGAGTATCAGCGGTGTTACCCGGAGAAAGCCGTGCCTTCGCTAAGTCCTCCCGATCCAACACCACTTTTAATTGCGGCACAAGCACCTGTTGTTCAGCTGAAAGATCGACCAATCCGGAAGTGCCGTTCAACCTGCTTACGACATCCCTCGCAATCGACCTCAATGTGGATAAATCATCCCCAAAGATTTTTATCGCCACAGCCGCCTGGACGCCGGAAAGCATATGGTCGATACGGTGGCTGATGGGAGCCCCAATGGAGATCGAGAATCCCGGCAAGACCTTTTGAAGACGCTGTTGAATGTCGGCCACAACAACCGGTCTTTTCCTCTCTCCTTTTATCTTTTTATAACTGACGTCGATCTCGCTTTTGTTTACGCCTTCGGCGTGTTCATCCCCTTCCGCCCGTCCCGTTCTGCGGTTCGTGGCGTCCACTTCCGGAACTTGCAACATAGTTTTTTCAGCCAAGGCACCCATCCGGTCGCTCTTTTCCAATGAAATTCCCGGAGGAGCCCCTATAACGACCGTGCAAGTGGTCTCGTTGAAAGGGGGCAGGAACTCCTTACCCTTCACGAAAAACCCTATCATCGCCACAAACACTAACCCGGCGCAAATACCAAGGATCAAACGCGGATGATTGATTGCGTGTTGGAGATTTTCTTTTTGGATTTTTTTTAATCTCGTCATCAGCCAACTGTCCTTGGCTTCCTCCGTTTCCTTGGCTTTGAAAAGCAGAAAACTTGAAAGAACAGGTGTAACGGTAAGGCTGACGAAGAGGGAACAAAGGATGGAAACCATGAACGAAATTCCAAGCGGCGCAAAGAGACGCCCCTCTATCCCACCCATGGCAAGCAACGGAAGGAAAGCGAGGATAATAATGACTGTCGCAATAACGATGGAGGATTGCACTTCCAAGGATGCTTTGAAAACAACGCCTAATAATTCCAAAAGGCTCTTAACGCCCCGGTGCCGGGCCTCCTTGATCCTGCGGAAGATGTTTTCCACATTCACAATGGCGTCGTCCACCAATGCGCCGCTGGCGATAGCCAATCCACCCAAGGTCATGGTATTTACTGAAAACCCGAAGTAATAAAGGGCCACCATGGTTGCCAAGAACGAAAGCGGAATTGCTGCCAAGGTAATCGCGGAAACCCGGAAGGAACCCAGGAAAAGCAAAAGAATTACCATGACGAGGACAGCCCCTTCCACGAGGGACTTACTGACGTTCTCCATCGCCGACTTGATGAAGGTTGCCTGTTTGAAAAGGTTCTCATGGAGCTTCATGCCGGGAGGCAAGGTCGATTTCATCTCGACCATGGCCTTCTCAATTTGGCGGGTCAAGGCAAGGGTATCCGCCTCCGGGGACTTGAAAATCGTAATGATGACGCCGGGTTGGGCGTTCATGCTCGCCGCTCCCCGCGCCGGAGCAGGCCCATATTCCACCTTGGCGATGTCTTTCAACAAGACCGGCCTTCCAAGCCAGACACCCACAACGGAATTCTTTACATCTTCCAGGTCAATGGGTCGGGCCATGTTGCGGATGAGAAGTTCTTTCCCTTCCAGGTCCATGAAACCCCCGGCGGTGTTATCGCCAAGCTTTAACAATTTTTCACGTAAGTCCAACCAGGAAAGCTGGCGCAGATTAACCTCATCCGGAATCAATTGGATTTGCGCTTGTTTGAGGCCGCCTCCCATATCGACGACTTGTGAAACACCCGGAATCGAAAGCAACCGGGGCCTCAAGGACCAATCCGCGAATGTACGAAGGTTTTCCCAAGATGCGCCGCCTTTTCCATCGGGACCGGGCTCACTGGTTAAGCCCACCCAATAGATTTCACCCATGATGGAAGAAACCGGGGCCAACATCGGGATGACATCCTTGGGAAGCCTCTCCCTAGCTAGCGCGAGCCTTTCATTCACCAACTGGCGAATCCGCCAAATATCGGTTCCCCAATCAAACTCGGCCCAGACCACAGATATTCCGATGCCGGATTGGCTCCGTAACCGGATGAGGCCCGGTGTTCCATTCAAGGCGGCTTCAATTGGAACACTGACCAAAGCCTCCACTTCCTGCGGGGCCAAACCATGCCCCTCGGTCAAAATAGTTACGGTGGGGCGGTTCAAATCTGGGAAGACATCCACCCTGGACGAGAAAAGGGAGTTCAATCCCAAACCCAGGATGACAACGGCCAAGCCCAGAATAAACAGCCGGTGTTTAAGTGAGAATTCAATGAATCGATTCAGCATCTTGTTCCTCTTTCTTGTTTCCTTTTACGCTCGTCTTTACAAATCCACCGTTTCATATACCAACGAACTGGTGAATGTTTCTCCCGCAATTTCAGCCTCGATTTCCACATGGATCAACCGGGCTTTTCCAGGATTAAAATCCCAAGAGGCACAGCCATCCTTATCACCCGTCGGAGCTTTTAGTACGGTTGTTTTTCCATGTTTGGGCGTTACGGTGAGAACTATCTTTTTAGGAATACGGTTCGCGTCCGGAGCTTTTCCATCCCCTTCAACAAAACAAAAATGGATTTTTCCGTCTGAAATTAAAATTTCAGCGTAATCATCGGAGAATTTTACGAAGGCCCCGTTATGCGGCGGATCGAAAACTCCGACTTCCTTGTCATGCCCAGCATGGCCCAGAACCTTGAGCGGGATCAGTGCCATCGTTATTAAAAGAAAAATCCATTTTTTCATTAGGCGCCGACTTTCTTAATGGAAGTAATCATCAAAACGGTCGTTCCGTTTTTCGTGGCTATCGCGCCTTCCACTTCCACTTGATCGGCAATAAATTTCAAAGGCTCCGCGTAAGGGTTCTCGCCATGTCCCGTTGTGACGATCATGTAAATCTTTTTGGTCTTGTTTTCCAAAAGGGCTAATGGAACACCGTTTTTGGAACACTCCAAAGCGCAGATTTTATGTTTCTTGCCGTAACCATCGTGCGAGATGTAACAGCCTAGGTCGATGATTTCGCCCTTCAATTTCACGCTGGTCCAAGAGGCGTTTTTCGACGATCCGCTCTTACCGTGGTCCATCGCTCCCATCGCCATCGAAGATGAGTCCTTATCATTTTCATGGGCCCACAAATTGGCGGTTACAGCCACTCCTGAAACAACTAACAAAGCGGTCAAAAAGATTAAGGTTAAAAATCTTTTCAAATTCATTCGAATCTCCTTATTAAAAGACATTCTTTGGGTGAAGGTGGATTTGCCCCTAAAAGGTGGACGTATCCAGTTTTAAAGTGGGAATTCGGATAGACGTATCTTTTTGAGCCCATAAGGACGCAAAAAAACGCAATAGACCATTCCCAGGTCTATTACTGATTTTTAAAAGTTTTTAGATTCTAAGGACGAGAGAACGACTAGGCGGGGATACAGTTGGAATAACCGAAACAACCACTTGCTTAACCTGCTTCAAAGTAAAAAGCTTCAAACCCTCGCCAACGGCTAAAGCAACACTACTGGCGGGTTTTAAATCACTCGAAAAGGCCGCACCTTCAGCCTGCTTATTCAACTGGTGAAAGCAGGCCCCCTGATCATGGTGGTCGCTATCCTCATGTTTCTCGGAATGGCAACAATCCGCGTCAACTTTCGCATGGACGGCAATTTCTTGGGATGGTTGATCGCCGCAACATAAACAAGGTGTTAAAGCGGCCATGAATAAAAGGCCCAAGGCGAATCGGTTGAAAATATTAAAGAAGTTCCTCATGGGGTAAAGCATA
>CAYXYA010000135.1:0-5780 GCA_964469185.1 uncultured bacterium
AGACTTTCCATGAGTCGTCCAATCGGTATTCAGAAAAACCCGGCTTCCATCCCCTTCGCCGGCCCAGCGTCATCATCACCAGGAAACCCACCGCGCTGGCCAAGACCCAGATGGAACTCGCCCCCACGATCTGCGCCCCCGCCGACACGACCAGGATGATCCCGGTCAAACGGATGGCCGCGCAAAGAACATTCACCAGCGCGTAGGGTTTCATTTCCTGGTGGGCTTGGAAGAGATAGATGTACCCGCCTTCCATCGAGTCCAGGATGAGGCGGAGACCCATGACCCCCATTGCGGCTATCAATAGCGGCTCATAGTGGAGAGCCCAGGCGATGCCGACGAGAAGCCCCCAGAAAACGAGGGAGAAAGAGGAACGAAGGACGAGGACATGACGCAGGAAAAAGGAGGCTTTTTTTCGGCGGTGAGCGACTTCCCGGACCGTGAGAGCGTTGAGCCCGAGTTCACTGGCGACCGCGAAGATGGCCACCCAATTGATTGCCACCGCGTATTGGCCGTAAAGAGAAACGGCCCAGTTCCGCCCCAAAAAAGCGATGAGAGCCCAGGTGGAAAGCCGGGCCGTCATCTCGCTCACACCCAGGAAAAAGGTGTTATGGATGATCCGCCGGCCGCGGCTTTCGGGTTGTTTCATCGGAAAGTCCCCATTCAGGACCTGTCGCGCGGTGTGTAAAGACCTTTGAGGTCGTTCCAACGGATGATGAAAAGTTCCGTGAAGGTGCGGATGGAATCACGAAAGGCGTTGACCCGGGTATTGGGATCGTCGAACCACTGCACGGACCTTTCCAGGATGGAGAAGCCATGTTTTTTGGCGATGAAAAGGATCTCGACGTCGAATCCGAACCGATGGATCGTTTGAAGCGGGAAGATGGTCTTCGCGGCCCTTTGGGTGAAGGCCTTGAACCCGCATTGGGTATCGCTGATGCCGGAGATGACTAGGATCTGGATCAGGACATTGCCGACCCGTCCGATGGCTTCGCGGTAAAGAGGCTGGTGCACCTTGACCTGTTTGCGGTCGACCGCGCGGCTCCCGACGATCACATCCACGCCCTTTTGAAGCGCCGGTTTGAATTTCTCATACTCGGTGATCGGAGTAGCGTTGTCCGCGTCCATATAAAGGACGACCTTCCCCTTCGCCGCCAAAGCGCCGGTACGCACCGCCGCGCCTTTGCCCTTGTTGCGCTTGTGTTTCAAGATCCTCAGGACCTGTTTGAAGGTCGCTTTTCGTTTGAACCGGCCGACCACTTCCAGGGTCTTGTCGCGCGAGCCGTCATCCACCACCAATATCTCGGCGGTCACACGTTTGGCTTTGAGGTAAGCGAATACGCCGTCGAGAGTCTTGCTGACCCTCTTTTCCTCGTTATAAACAGGGATGATCACCGAAAGTTCAAAGCGGTCCATCGAGTTCCTTGGTCAAATAGTCTTTCAACGCGTCCTGCCAGGGCCGGAAATCGTGCCCCACTGCCCGCGCCGCCTTCGTCAGGTCGAACCGCGAATTCGCCGGACGCTTGGCCGGTCGGACAACGTCCCGGCTCAAAACGGGAGCCACCTCGCAGGAGGACCCGATCAGCTTTCGGATCTCTTGGGCGAAACCATTCCAAGAAGTATAGCCCTGGTTGGCGAAATGATATAAACCCGGATCGGCCTTTTTCGCCATCAATTCCAGGATAAATTGGGCTAGATCGCCCGTGTAAGTCGGCCCGCCGACCTGGTCGGTCACCACTTCGATCCGGGACTTCGTTCTCAAAAGACCCGCGATGGTCTTCACGAAATTAGGACCGTTCGACCCGAAGAGCCAGGATGTCCGGATCAAATAAAAAAAAGGGCCCTCTTCCTGAATGAGTTTTTCCCCCACCCATTTCGTCTCCCCATAAACATTCACGGGGCTTGGTTCATCTGTTTCTTTGTAGGGTTCGGATCGTTCCCCATCAAAAACATAGTCGGTCGAGAAATGGACCAGGATCCGCTGGGTCGTTTTGCACCAATGGGCCAGGTGGCCGGCGGCGGCGCCGTTGACCTGGAAGGCAGCCATAGCGGCGGTTTCTTCCTCGCAAGCGTCCACCTTCGAGGCCCCCGCGCAATTGACCAACGCCTCAAAAGAATGGGTCTTGAAAAGACTTTGGATCTGCTCGGGACGGTTCAGGTCGACTTCGGCGCGCGGCGGGGTCAGGAGCTCATGTCCAGCCTTCTTCAGGACTTCGGCCATTTTGGAACCCAGCATACCGGTCGAACCGAGTAGCGCGATTTTCATGAATTCTCCCGGAACAGACCGTTTAAAAGATCGCGGAAGCGGCCCGGCCCATCCCATGATAAGTGAAACCCTTTTGCGCCAGTTCCAGAGGGTCGTAAATATTGCGCCCGTCCACGATCACCGGACGGCGGACCATCTTTTTGAGCTTTTGAAGATCGACCTGGATGAACTCGTTCCACTCGGTCAAGACCAGGACGGCGTCCGCGCCTTTGGCCGCCTCATAGGGGTCTTTGCAAAAGGTCGCTTTTTTGAAATAAGACTTCGCCCTAGGCATCGCAACCGGATCATATAACCGGAGTTTGGTTCCCTTCGCCGTCAAAGCTGGGATGATCGTGAGCGAGGGGGCCTCGCGCATATCGTCGGTGTTCGGTTTGAAGGCCAGTCCCCAGACCGCCAGGGTCTTCCCCTTCAGCTTTCCCACCGCGTGGGAAACTTTTTTCAGGAAATGACGGCGCTGCCCCCGGTTGACCTCGAGCACCTGGGGCAGGATCCGGAAAGAGACGCGGTTATTTTTCCCGATATGGATAAGACCCGATACATCCTTGGGAAAACAGCTGCCGCCGAATCCCAATCCCGCGTTGAAGAACTGGCCCCCGATCCTCGAGTCATAACTCATTCCCTGGACCACTTGGTGGATGTCCGCCCCAACCTCGTCGCAGAGATTCGCGATCTCATTGATGAAGGATATCTTTGTGGCGAGGAAGGCGTTCGAAGCGTACTTGATCATCTCCGCGCTTTTCAGGTCCGTGATGACGATGGGGCACTGGAGGGGTTTATAGATCTCCGCCACTTTTTCCGCGGCCGCCCGGCGGGTCGCGCCGATCACCACTCTTTCGGGCCTCAGCAGGTCGGCGACGGCCGAACCCTCCCGCAAGAACTCGGGGTTCGAGACCACGTCAAAAGAAGCGCCGCTCGAGGCGTATCGCTGGATCATCTGGGTGACAACGTCCCCCGCTCCGATGGGAACAGTGCTTTTGTTGATGATGATCTTGTGGCCGTTCAGGGACTTGGCGATACCCTTGGCCGCTTCCCGCACGTAGGTGATGTCGACTTCCCCATTTTTACCGGCCGGTGTGTTGACCGCGATGAAGATGAAGTCGGAAGCCTGGACCGCCTTGGCCAGGTCGGTCGTGAAGAACAGCCGCTGCTGGTGGTTGCGCTTGATGAGTTCTTCCAACCCCGGCTCGAAGATCGGGACGACCCCTTTTTTCAGTTCCGCGATCTTTTTGCGGTCAATGTCCACACAGGTCACCACATTCCCCAGGTCGGCGAAGCAGCAGCCTGTCACCAAACCCACATAACCTGTCCCGACCACCGTGATACGCATGAAAGCTCCTTAAAACTCAAAAACCGGGGCGGTTTTCGCCCCGGTTCTCTTGCGCTTGATGACTTAACGGACCAGCCTTAATTCGTCAGGCACTTTTCCGTTTCTCTGTCGAAGATATGGGCCTTCTGCATGTTGAAAACCAGCTCGATATCCTGGTTCACCTCGATCTGGTCATGGCTGTCGACCCGGGCGATGAAGGGACTCTTACCCGTGGTCAAATACAGGTAAGCTTCCGCGCCCAAAGGCTCGATGATCTCGACCGTCGCGTTGATGGTGTTGTCGGACGAGGCGTTGGAAGCGTCCATCTTGTCGTGAATATCTTCCGGACGGACCCCCAAGACCACTTCCTTGCCGACGTAGCTTTCCACCTGCGCGCCGAAGTTGTCGGGCAGTTTGATCTCGAAATTATCCTCGTTGAAATAGATGCCGGCGCGTTTCTTCACCAGGGAGCCTTCCATGAAATTCATGGCGGGCGTGCCGATGAACCCCGCGACGAACTTGTTCACGGGCTTCTCGTAAAGGGAGATCGGGTCGGCGATCTGCTGGACCAAACCGTTCTTCATCACCACGATGCGGTCGCCCATCGTCATGGCTTCCAGCTGGTCGTGGGTGACATAGATCATGGTGGCTTGCAGGCGGGTATGGAGTTTGGATATCTCCGCGCGCATCTGCACACGCAATTTCGCGTCCAGGTTGGACAGAGGCTCGTCAAAGAGGAACACTTTGGGTTTGCGCACGATCGCCCGGCCGAGGGCCACGCGTTGGCGCTGACCGCCCGAGAGTTCCTTGGGACGGCGGTGCAGCAATTCCTGGATACCCAGGATGTTCGCGGCTTCATAGACACGCTGTTTGATCTCTTCTTTCGGGTATTTGCGGAGTTTCAGACCGAAAGCCATGTTGTCGAACACGGTCATGTGGGGATACAAGGCGTAATTCTGGAAGACCATGGCGATGTCGCGGTCTTTGGGAGGCACATCGTTCACCAGTTTGTCGTCGATGCGCATCTCGCCGCTGGTGAGTTCTTCCAGCCCCGCGACCATGCGCAGGGTGGTGGTTTTGCCGCATCCTGAGGGACCGACCAGGACCACGAATTCTTTGTCTTTGATCTCGATATTGACGTTATTCACGGCGACCACGTTCGTGCCGTAAATCTTATTGACGTTCTTCAAGACGACCTGTGCCATCGGATCCTCCACGCAAGGGACCGAAACGCCTCGAGGCCCTTTCGGGACCTAACGGGAACGCTTCAGAACCAAAATAGCCTTCGGCACTTTTTTCCGCCGAAAAGCGGTGAAAAACAAGGGGTATTTAAACACCGCGGCCAACCTCTGTCAACGAACAACATCCCCCTTTCGGCGGAAGAAACGCTTCGTGCGCTTTAAAAAGCGACCTATAATCCGAGCCATGAGCCGACCCGCCGCCAAACACTATGAATATTACTTCCTGCTGGGTTTCGCCTTCACCGCCGTCGCTTCCATCGCGCTCCAAAATTTAGTCTGGGTCGCCGTGGCCTCTTATCTGTTCTTCCAATTCAAGGACCACCGGAAATTCGACTGGCCGCGGGGCGTCTTTCCCCTGGCCGTCCTGCTTTTCCTCGTCTCTTTTTTCCTCGCGGCGGTCGTCGGGGTCGATCCCGCCAACAGCTTCCATACCGTCCATAAATACTTGACGATCCTCTTGTTCTTCCTGATCGGCGCCATGCCTTTGATATTGAAGGAGGTTGAAAAACTGCTCCTGACCTTCACTTACGGGGCCGCCATTTGCGCCCTGGCGGGCCTCTATAAACATTTCGTCCGGCATCAGGATAGGATCGATTCCTTCTCGGGCGACAAGATGGTATTCGGCGGCATGCTCATGACCGCCCTCTTGATCCAACTTTATTTCCTTAAAAAAGAACCCCGCCAAAAGCTTCATTGGCTGTCCCTGGCGCTTCTCATCCCGGCCATTCTCTATACGGAAACGAGGGGAGCCTGGATCGGTTTCGCCCTGGCCTCCGCGCTCCTGGTCTGGAGATGGAGCCGCCGCTGGTTCCTGATCGGCCTCGCCGCCGCTTCGCTCGGCTTTTTCATCCTTCCCGCGGAGATCCAGCACCGGATCAAGAGTATCGGCTCCATCCAGGTCACCTTCGCAGACGGACAAGTGAAGTCGTCGGCGAACAGCGAGCGGCCTTTGATCTGGCAGGCCGGT
>CAYXYA010000136.1:0-5768 GCA_964469185.1 uncultured bacterium
CGAATTTCAAGATCCTGAAAAAGAACGTCGAGCGGAACGGCCATTCCAATGTCGTGCTCGTGAACAAAGCCGTCGCGGATAAGAACAAAAAAGTCCGGCTTTACCTGAATCCCGCCAACAAGGGCGATCACCGAATTTATGACTCTAAGGACGGCCGCTCGTCCATCTCCGTTCGAACGATCCGCCTGGATGATCTCTTCATAAAAATGGACAAGAAAGTTCATTTCATTAAAATGGATGTTCAAGGCGCTGAAGCCGCCGCCTTGGAGGGGATGAAGGGCCTGATCCGCCGCAACCAGCGGCTTAAACTGGTGACAGAGTTCTCGCCAGGGAGCCTGAGACTCGACGGCCGCGACCCGCGGAAGTACTTGAAAGCCCTGCAAACGCTGGGCTTTAAGCTCTCTGAAATTTCGGAAAAGGCCGGTTACATTAAACTGGTGAAGACGGAGAGCCTGCTTCGCTCCCTGTCGAACGATAGCAACGTTTACACCAACTTATTTTGCGTCAAAAAATGATCCGAGGGTCCTCATGCTGACCAAAAACCAATTCGTCCGTTCCCACGGTCTCGGCAACGATTACATCGTCATGGATCCCGCTTCCCTATCGTTCAAACTCACACCGCAGAACATCGTGCGCGTCTGCAACCGCAACACTGGTGTCGGCTCCGACGGCATCCTGGCCCTGGAAAGATCCTCCTCTTGCGAGGCCAAGTTACGCATCTATAATCCTGACGGCAGTGAGGCGGAAAAAAGCGGCAACGGCCTTCGCATCTTCTGCAAATTCCTTTTCGAGCACGGCTATACCGAAAAATCCTTCTTCGAGGTCGAGACCGCCGGGGGCAAGGTGCGGGCTCAACTGCACTTGATGCTGGGCAAAGCCCCCTCAGTGACGGTGGAAATGGGCACGGCGACTTTCGAGGCGGAAAAAATACCCGTATTGGGCTTTGTCGGCGAGGTCATCGACATGCCGCTGCCTATCTCGCTTCCCGGACATAATTTAACAGCCACTTGCGTCTCGGTGGGTAATCCCCATTGCGTCGTTTTCGTGAACGGGTTCGATGATCCAAAATTGGACATTCATAAACTGGGACCCATTCTGGAGAATCATCCTAAATTCCCCAACCGAAGCAATGTTCAATTCGCCCAGGTTTTGAATGACAAAGAAGTCGCCATCCGCATTTGGGAAAGAGGCGCTGGTTACACCCTAGCTTCTGGTTCTTCCTCTTGCGCCGTAGCCGCCGCCTGCGTCAGGACGAAGCGCACGGGACGGGATTTGACCATCCATATGCCGGGCGGGGATCTGTCCATACAGGTAAAAGAGGATTTCGATCTGACCATGAAGGGTCCCGTGGAAGAGATCGCGCTGGGGACCATCACGGGAGAACTGCTTCAATTCCTTGAAAAAAATTCCACTTCGAAATAAATCCGCAATTTCACGATCGGCTTCCCTTTGGGAAAAGGCCGGTCCTCTTCTTGTTTTGACCGCTTCGTTCCTCTTCTGTTTCCGGGATTGGTTCTTTTCATTTTCTTCGAAAGTTTTTCTTTCGTTGGATATGACCTTCGCCTATTACCCCCTTTATCATTGGGTCCATGAGCACCTAGCCTCGGACCGATTGCCATTGATATCGGATCTGGCCTACCACGGCGCACCCATCGCCGCGGTGGTGATGATCGGGATCCTATCCCCCGCTCTTTGGCTCTTTCACATCGTTTCTTCCTTCACTGTCGCTTTTAATCTGCTTTTTCTCGCTCCTACCGCCCTCTACCTATTCGGTTCCTATTTCTTGGGCCGTAAGCTGGGGATGTCCCGAAGCGCCTCGCTCCTTTTGTCGTTCCTTTGGACTTATAACGGCCATCAAATGGCCCAATTGGACCACCTGAACGTGGCCTGGGCCCACGCTTTCTTTCCCTGGGCCTTTCTCTGCCTCGTGGAATTCTTGAACGGGAAAAAAGCCCTCTGGCTCCTCGCCTCATCCTTTTTGTTCGGATTGAACATCCTCTCCGGCCATCCCCAGGTAGCCTTTCTTGAGGGACTCTTTTTTATCGCCTGGATCTTCCTGGCCAACCGTTCAAGCCTGGTCCCAAAACTCAAAGCGACGGCTGGACTCTTCATAGGAGCCATTTTCACGGCATCCCCTCTTGTCCTTTTTACTTTGGACTGCCGGGGAGGGGCGGGTTTTAACCTTTGGGAAGGCCCGGACCGTTTCTTTCATTCTTGGACGCCGCTGAATTTCATCACGCTGATCTTCCCCTGGTTCTTCGGCAGGGATTCTTTCGACCGAACCGGCGGGGACTATTGGTGGCAATACCAGTTCGTGGAAATGCAGGTGGCTTTTTCCGTCGTCGGACTTTTTTTTATCCTATTGTTCCTGTTGAACCGCCATCCGCAGCGCCGCTGGATCCTTTGGACTTCCCTCTTCGCGCTCCTCATGGCTTTCGGGCGGTTTACACCTTTTTATTCCTGGGTCCTTCATCTACCGCTCTTTTCTTGGTTCCGGGACCCGGCCCGTTACTGGTTCCTCGCCACCTGGGCGCTGGGACTGGGCGCGGCCTACGCCTGGGATGATTGGTTCAAAGGTGCCATTAAACACAACCGAGGCTTGAACCTCGCCTTAACCCTTTTTATCGCCAGCGCGTCGTTCATCCTCGCCGGATGTCTGGTCCTGACGCTGGTCCCTTCTGTACTGGACAAAGCCGCCTCCTGGCTCATAAGTCATTTCTTGTTAGGGGATTCGCTACATACCCAGCCGCTTTCGGTTTACTTAAGCCGTGTGCACGAGAAGTTGGAGGCCGTGGCATTGAACCTCAACCCTCGCCAAGCCCGTGTCTTTATCCCACTTCTTCTCTTGGCCGGATCGGGAGTGATCATCCGAAACAGAAGCCGCTTGAATTTGAATTTTCAAAAAACCTTTTTGTTAGCTTTGGTCTTCGTGGACCTGATGATCTTCCGGATGCCTCTGGGGAACTCTTTTTACGATCCTTCAACCATTTCCAAACCGCTTTATCCCGCCGCCCAGAATCGTTCCCTAGTCCTTCTCTCGGGCAACGTCTCACCTTTGCCGTCCCAATACGGGGAAATGGCCTTTCCCAACGTTAATTTCTTATTTAACCGACCCAATCTGGCATTGGTGGCCAATCCACCTTTGCCCGACTACGACAAGATCCTCGCTGACCTCGGATGGTTCTCTTGGGTCTATAAGGATCGGGATACTTTAGGTTTTACCCAGCATTTAAGCGTTCTTCAAATGCTGGGTGTAGACCAAATTGTTTCAGACATCCCTCTTAAGACTAACTTTAGAACAGTCCAAAATCACTATCCTTATGTTTATGCCCTGCCCTCGGTCATTGATCAGGCCGTAATCGACGTGAATCGAAATGACGCCGAGTTCACCCCTCTTCAAAAGATCCCTCTCATCCGGGAATGGAGAGAGATCCATCTTTCCCTCTCAGCCGAAGCGAGCAAACCCGCTACCCTTATCCTTCAAAAGACGTTCCTGCCCGGTTGGAAGGCCCTCGTCAACCGTAATCGGATCGAACTTGTCCAAAGCAATCTGGTCCTGATCGGCGTTCCATTGGAAGTCGGGAAAAACGAAGTAGAATTGAAATTCGACCCTTCCAGCCTACGCTTAGGTTTTTTCTTGTTTTTCCTTTTGTCCGGCCTGCTTTCTTTCACCCTTTTCCGCCGCTGGTTGGCTTGAGTCGCCCCTCTTTCCCCGTTACAATGCCTCCTCATTCCCGCGAAAGGCCCAGCCATGACCAATAAAATGAAAAAACGCTCTTCGATGATGACCGACGGTGACAAACGCGCGCCGAACCGAGCCATGCTCCGCGCCGTGGGATTCAAGGACGGAGATTTTCAGAAGCCCATCGTTGGCATAGCCTCAGCTTGGAGTGAGATAACCCCCTGCAACATGCATTTGAACGAGTTAGCCGAACGAGTGAAACGGGGCGTGCAATCCGCTCAGGGAATGGCCCAAACTTTCGGGACCATCACCGTCTCCGACGGCATCGCCATGGGTCATGAGGGCATGAAGTTCTCGCTGGTTTCCCGCGAAGTCATCGCGGATTCGATCGAGGTGGTATCTTCCGCCCAGCGCTTCGATGGATTGGTCGCCGTCGGCGGCTGCGATAAGAACATGCCGGGCGCGATGATGGGGATCGGACGATTGAACATCCCCGCCGTGTTCGTTTACGGCGGAGCCATCATGCCGGGCTTTTGCGGCGGTAAACCCCTGGACATCGTCTCGGTCTTCGAGGCGGTCGGCCAATATGACGCGGGAAAGATAAATCATCACAAGCTGGACGAGATCGAAAAAAACGCCATACCGGGACCAGGTTCCTGCGGCGGCATGTACACCGCCAACACCATGGCTTCCGCCATTGAGGCCATGGGTATGGCCCTTCCTCATGATTCCTGCCAGCCGGCCATCGGCGAACCTAAACGACTTATCTGCGACAGGGCCGGACAAGCCGTCGTGGAATTGATCAAAAAGAATATCCTTCCTAAGGACATCATGACAAAAAAGGCGTTCGAGAACGCCATCACGGTGGTCATGGCCCTCGGTGGTTCCACCAACGCGGTCCTGCATCTGATCGCGATTTCCAAATCCATCGGCGTGAAACTGACCCTGGATGATTTCGACCGAATCAGCGACAAAGTGCCTCATCTAGCCGACTTGAAACCCAGCGGCAAATACGCGGCCGTCGATCTGGACCGGATCGGCGGCATTCCCGCCGTTATGAAACTCCTCTACGACGCAAAGCTTTTACACGGAGATTGTTTGACCGTAACCGGCCGCACTGTCGCGGAAAACTTGAAACTGGCTTCTCCCCTGTCGAAGAACCAGCCCATCATCCGTCCCATGAGCCATCCCCTCCACCCGACCGGTCCCATGGTCATTTTGCGCGGGAATCTGGCGCCTGAGGGCGCGGTAGCGAAGATCTCCGGCCTCAAGATCATCAAGATCACCGGCCCCGCCAAGGTGTTCAACGGCGAGGAAGCGGCCTATGACGCGATCCAGAAGAGAAAGATCAAAGCGGGCGATGTGGTCGTCATCCGTTATGAAGGACCCAAGGGCGGGCCAGGGATGAGGGAAATGCTAGCGATCACAGGAGCTTTGGTGGGTCAGGGTCTGGGTGAAAGCGTCGGGTTGATCACGGACGGCCGTTTCAGCGGAGGGACCCATGGTCTGGTAGTGGGGCATGTCGCGCCTGAAGCGCAGGTAGGAGGCCCCATCGGGCTCATCAAGAACGGTGACTTGATCACGATCGACGCCGAAAAGAAGAAATTAGAGATGAAGATCAGCGCGGCGGAATTGAAGAAGCGTAAAGCTCAATGGAAGCCTATCGCCAATCCCTATCCTAAGGGTGTTTTGGGCAAGTACGCTCACCTTGTTTCTTCGGCCAGCGAAGGGGCCGTGACCGACGAGTTCAAGAATTAAACCAGTAAAAATAGCCGTAAAACAAAAAAGCCGCCCCCCGTTAAAGGGAGCGGCTTTTTTTTAGTCTACTTTTATTGGAACAACATCCCGATCGTGAAGTTTACGTCCACACCGCTGACGTTGGCATCCAGCAAGTCACCGGTATTCACAGAGTATATCTCGCCGTATCCCGATGTGCTCTCCAGATAATTCCCTCTCGTGCATCCGCGGTAAACTATTTGAAAATCCCACAGGAACTTACTGGAATCAAAACCCCGGATGCCGATCCCAGAGCCGAAACTGGTCGTCGTGCTCGTCCAATCGTATCCATCCAGGTCGAGGTCCACCA
>CAYXYA010000137.1:0-1655 GCA_964469185.1 uncultured bacterium
TCGAGGCCGGCGCCACCGACGGCAAGCAGATCGAAGTCGTTTCCGGCCTGAATGAGGGGGACAAAGTCTTGGTGAAGAGCTTCGCGGTCGACCAGTTAACCGTCTCCACCCCGGGAACCAATCCTTTCGTCCCCAATTGGAAAAAACAGGGTAAGAAGAAATAAATTGAGCCTCATCGAGATCCGGGATATCCATAAAATTTATAAGATGGGCGATACGGAGGTCCGCGCCCTCAACGGCGTTTCGCTCAGCATAGAACCCGGCGAGTTCGTCGCCATCATGGGAGCCTCGGGTTCCGGCAAATCCACGATGCTCCAGATCTTAGGACTCTTGGACACGCCCGATTCAGGCTCTTACCGTCTCCAGGGACGGGAAGTTTCCACTCTCAAGGAGGACGACCTGGCGGCCATCCGTAGCCAGACCCTGGGTTTCGTATTCCAACAGTTCAACCTTCTGGCCCGCACTTCAGCCCTGGAAAATGTCGCTCTTCCCCTTCTTTATTCGAACGCGAATACTCCCCATGGCGATCCTAAAAAATTACTGGAAATGGTCGGTTTGGGGGACCGTACCCACCACAAACCCAACGAGCTTTCCGGCGGACAGCAGCAGCGTGTGGCCATCGCGCGAGCCCTGACCAACCAACCCAAACTGATCCTGGCCGACGAACCGACCGGCAATTTGGACTCAAAAAGCTCCGAGGACATCATCGAATTCTTGGACAAAATGAACGCGAGCGGCATCACCGTCATTTTGGTCACCCATGAGGCTGAGATCGCTTCCCATGCACGCCGCATCATCAGCATGAAGGACGGCAAGGTCCTTTCGGACGAGCCGAATTCAAAAGCCGGGACCGGTACCTTCCATGACCGATCCCTTGACTTGAAAAACGCTTCCATTTCCAAATCCATTTTCAGCTTCCGCCAAGTGGGGAATTATTTCCAGCAAGCCTTCAAAGCGCTGATGGCCAATAAGATCCGCTCGGCCTTGTCCATCCTGGGCATCCTTATCGGCGTGGCGGCGGTCATCGCGATGCTGGCGATAGGCGCCGGAGCGAAACAGTCCCTCGAAAAACAACTGGCTTCCCTGGGTACCAATCTCCTAGTCATGTGGCCGGAATCCGTCAAGGTTGGCGGCGTCCATAAAGGCGGCGGCAGTGAGGCCAGCCGGATCACCCTCATGGACGTGGACGCTATCGCGACCGTCCCCATGGTGAAACTTGTCGCGCCCGAGATCCAACAGCGGGCCCAAGTGACCTATAGGGACAAGAACTGGAACACTTCCGTGACCGGAACGACACCCAATTACGCCCTCATGAGGGATGCCAAACCTGTTTATGGAAGTTTTTTCACCGCTAATGACGTCGCGACAAGGAACCGGGTCGCTCTCTTGGGCCTTACGGTCATCAAAAATCTTTTTGGGGAAAAGGCCAACCCCATCGGGGAATGGATCAAGATCAACCGGATCAATTTTCAAGTGGTGGGGATACTTCCGGTAAAGGGCTCTAACGGTTGGCAGGACCGGGATGACACTGTCTTGGTCCCCGTCACTACCGCCATGTACCGGCTATTTGGCGTGCGTTACGTCTATTCGGTGGATATCGAGGCCGACAGCAACGAGGATACGGGACCCTTAGCCGACGCGGTCAAGGCTTTCAT
>CAYXYA010000137.1:1665-5706 GCA_964469185.1 uncultured bacterium
TGGGAACGAGGACGCTTTTCAGGTCAGGAACTTGGCGGATATTCAGGCGACATTGAGCGCCTCGACCAAGATCATGACGATCCTCCTGGCCTCCATCGCGGCTATTTCCCTTTTCGTCGGGGGTATCGGCATCATGAACATCATGCTGGTCTCAGTGACCGAGCGCACCCGAGAGATCGGCCTTCGAAAAGCCATCGGCGCGAGGCGTTTGGACATCCTTTCGCAGTTCCTTATCGAGTCCGTGGCGATCAGCCTCATGGGCGGATTGATCGGCATCGCTTTCGGGTGGGTGATCACCCTTGGGGTCGCTCAATTCTCCGGCTGGTCGACCATCGTCACGCTCAACTCGGTGATCCTGGCCTCCAGCTTTTCAGCGGGGATCGGGGTGGTTTTTGGCCTTTTGCCCGCATACAAAGCTTCTCGATTGAGTCCCATCATGGCCTTGAGGTATGAATAAGGTGAAGGGCATTTCATGAATTTTCAAAAGTGGACCTGGCTGATCCTGAAATTATTGGTCGTCCTTCTCGTCCCGACCGTTCTTTATCTTTGGCTCTGCCAATCGGTCTTGAACCACTACCTCAAACCTACCATCACCAACGAACCGGACTCTGGCCTCGCTCGAAGCCTCTCGACCCTTAAGATCTCCCTGGAACAGGAGGACCAGATCCTCTTCTCGCAAGCCTCCCATGCCGCTGACAACGCCCGGTTACAGCATGATCTGATCTCCAAGATCACCCAAGCCAAATGGAAAAAGATGGGGCAGGAACTGGACACGTCCTTTCAAAGGCCCCTTTTTATCCTCGCTGACCTCAAGGGCAATGTTTTGTACGACACGCTTAACCTCCCAGCCTCCGCTCCGGTAAGCGCGCCCCAGGCCGCTCCCACGGGTAAAAAAGGCCCGGCGGCCTCCCAACCGGAACTGACGCCTTTTTCATTAAAGGACTGGCCAGGGTTCAACTCGAGCCTGGCCGGCGGGAGTCCCGCGGGCCTCATCACTTATAAGGATCAATATTACCTGGCTGTTTCTTCCCCGGTCCTTTACAAGAAAAAAGTCGCGGGCGCCGTGATGTTGGGCGTTCGGCTGAATGGCGACGTTCTCCAAAAATTCAGGTCCATCACCCAGAACGACATGGCTTTTTATACGGACGGACGCATCCAATTTTCCACTTTTCCTCCTAGATCCAGATCGGACGTGGATCGGACCAGCTTTACGGCGAAACACAAGATCGTTACCATCTCCGGTCAGGATTTTCTTTGGGACGATTTCTCCCTGCGTAGTTTGGATCAGTTTTCCGCCGGACATTTCTTCGTGTTCCAACCCCTGCGGCAATCCATCACGGTCCAAGGCTCCCCGCAAAAGGTGATCTTTCGCCTGGGATTGGCCCTCATCTTCCTGATGTTCGCCCTGGGCCTCTGGTACACCCTCAACCTGCTTTCCCCCCTGCGCCATATGACCGAGCAGATCAATGAGATCCAAAAGGGCAACTGGAACATTTCCCTGCCGGTCCAGCGGATGGACGCCTGGGGTTCCTTAGCCAATTCGCTTTCGGACATGATCCAGGACTTCAAGGATAAAGAACGCGTTTCGCTGGTCTTGGGGAAGGTCGTGTCGCCTCAATCGGTGAAAAAGATCCTGGACGCGCGGGACTATTTCGCCCTGAAAGGTGAGCGTCGCGAATGCACCCTGCTCCAGGCTCAGTTAAAGGGTTTCAACACCTTGAGCCAGAACATGGCTCCCGAGGTCCTGGTGGAGGCCTTGAACCAATATCTCAGCTTCATCAATGAGATCGTGTTCAAGCACGAAGGCATGCTGGATAGGTTCATCGGGGAGACCGCCATCGCGGTTTGGGGCGCGCCTTTCACGAGCGAAGACAAGGAACTTCGGGCCGCTAAGGCCGCGCTGGAGATCCAGGAATCCTTGAAAAAGTTCAACATCGCCCGGATCAAAAAAGGCCAGACGGCTTTCACCCTGGGTATCGGGATCCATACCGGGTTGGTCGTTTCCGGCAACCTGGGGTCGGAGAAATATCACGACTACAGCATCATCGGCGAGCCCCTCCAAACCGTAGCGTATCTTTGCTCGCTCGCTTCCCCGGGACAGATCATCGTCTCGGAGGAGACTTACGAAAGGATCAGCGGCCTGATAAAAGCCAAACCCCTGAACACCGTCGCGGTCAAAGGATTGGACAAGCCGGTCAAGACTTATGAGATCACTAAACTAAGTTAAAGGACCTATGCCCTCCCTGAAAACCCCAATCCCCTTGGCCGTTCTTTTTCAAAAAACGCTTCTTAGTTGGTATGACCAATATAAGCGGGACCTTCCCTGGCGCCGCACTTCCGACCCCTACGCTATTTTCGTCTCGGAAATGATGCTTCAGCAGACGCAGGTCAAGACCGTCATCCCCTATTACGGCCGTTTCTTGAAAGAGCTGCCCGATTGGAGCGCCTTGGCGAAAGCTAAGGAGGAAAAAGTCCTCAAACTATGGGAGGGGCTGGGTTATTACCGAAGGGCCCGCAATCTCAAAGCCGCGGCCCAGATGGTATTGGAGAACTTCAACGGCCAATTACCAAATACCCTTGAGGACATCCTGGAATTGCCCGGCGTAGGTCTTTATAGCGCGGGCGCGGTCCTTTCCATCGCTTATCAAAAACCCCAGCCGCTCGTGGATGGCAATGTCATCCGGGTTTTTTCCCGCGTATTCGTTTTAAGAGGCAATCTCAAAGCGGGCGAAGGCCACCAAAGGGTTTGGGATGTCGCTCAAAAGCTCATACCCGATCAAAGACCGGGGGATTTCAACCAGGCCTTGATGGAGCTGGGAGCCACCGTTTGCCTCTCGGACAACCCCCAATGCCTGCTTTGCCCCATGCGGAGCCTCTGTGAGGCGGCTCAGCGGGGTATTCAAAGCGAGCTTCCCGAGATGCCTAAAGCCCACAAAACGGTGGAAGTACCCATGGCGGCGTTCTTCATCGAGCACCGGGGAAAAATCCTGGTCAAAAAACGGGCGCAAGAAGAAAAGTGGCTCAAAGGGATGTGGGAATTTCCCAGCGCGCGGGGCAAAACTTTGACAGAAGCCCGCGCTAAATTGGAAAAAGAACTGGGCGCGAGATCCGAGAAAAAGTCCCATCAGGAGATCCGGCACCAGATCACTCATCACAAAATTCATTTAAAGCTTTTCAGGGCCGTTCTGGAAAAACCCCTAAAAACAACCTCGGATCTTAAATGGGTAGCGTCAGAGACCTTGGACAAACTGCCTTTTTCCAGCGCCCAGAACAAGCTCCGCAAATGGGTTTTGAAACACCGCCCGCAGAATTCCACAAAATAATCCTCTATACTAACGCCGCCGTCATTCACTTGAACAACGAGGGGACTTCGTGAAAATTTCGAACGCATTTTTAGTTGGTCTGCTGACCTTTCCCGTTATTTGCTGGGGTGAAACGGGAAAATTGGAACCTATTCCCTCTCCCTACTATTCCTCCCATCCCACGACGGTCACCGGCCCAAAAAAAACCACGGAGGTTCAAGAGGCCCAGACGCCGCTCGTTCCCGGCGACGGCTCCCGCATCTCCCTTTCAAACGAGGAACAAAAGTTTTACCAGAAGAACGCCCCCGTGACCGGTACAGGCAACCACTATGTGGAGTTGTTGCACAAAGCCTGGGGACCAATGACTCAAACCCACTCGTTTTGGGGATTGGCGCTGTTGGGAGGCGCCTGGGCGGCGCTCTTGATTTTTATCGTCCGCAAGATCGCCAAATCAAAACCGCGAAAAAAACCTGTCGAATAAAAAAAGCCCGGCGTAACTGCCGGGCTTTTTAAAAGTCCTCGACTCGGATCTTATGATTTTGAATATCTTCTCAGTTACCAGCCCCGCTCGATGAATAGCCTTGGTCATCGAAAGTCTCGAAAGAACCATCGCCCAGCATCAGTAACACTTGCAAAGGTTTTCCGTTGTTTGTGTTCGAGAACTTCACGCTGGTGACGTTCGAGTCCAGATAAATGGGTTTGAAGAGATGGTCTCCAGACGTGTCATACAAAAACGCGT
>CAYXYA010000138.1:0-1250 GCA_964469185.1 uncultured bacterium
TTCAAAACGCCAGTAGCCGATCAAAGCCGTTGTGTTTATAGTTGCGTTCTGCGTGCCGTTAGTGATGACGGCGGTGTTGGGAACGCCTTTTTTCTTTTCATACGCAAGCCAATCGCTTGCAGCCCACGAATGCGTGCCGTTATTCCCATACCACCTGTATCCGAATGTGCCTGCCGGAACTACAAGCGAATAGCTCCATCTGTTGTTTGCGAGGCCGGCGCCCGTATAATTTTGCATGAAGCCGGAAAAATCCGCTTCCAGCGCAGCGCTTTTTGCGTATGGAATATAAGCGGTGAAATTGGTGGGGTCGTGTGAATAAGAGCTTCCGGATTGCGGGTCGGCCTGCTGGTTAGGTATTTCATTAGGAGCCGAAGGCGCGCTTGCATGGTGTGCGGTTAGTTCCGCGTGCACGAAAGAAGCGAAGAGGAATACCAACATAAGGCCTAGAATGGCGCCTGTTGATTGGAATCTCTTCAGTCCGTGGAGGCCTTTTAAAAGCGGTTTATCAGAATTCATAGTGAAATGGCCTCCCGAAGGCTTGGAAAAGCTTTAAATTGCGGTTAATCGAACTTTTACTGTGGTTAACATGCCAAAGAAGTATCTGGTGCCCAAGAACGTCGACCCGATAGAGTTGGCCGACAGGATGAAGAGAGGTGCCACTACAAAGTTCCTTAAAGACGCTGAGGAACTCCGCAGATCTAGATCTCGCTAGGAAAAACGATATCGACTTTCTTAAGTCCATACTTTTTCAACACCTCGTTTATCTTTTTGGTGTTATTTTTCAGATGTTTTCTGTTGAACGTGACCAGGGAATCGAGGTCAAAAAGGCTTGCAGTGATGACTAAGATAGCATCTTCTTCCTTTACCCCTATACCCATCAGGTGTTTTGTTATTCTGATTGAATCATGGCCGGTCTTTTCAGCAGTTTCGACTATTTTTTTTGTGCTTATTATTTCTTTGGAATAGGTGGAATAGAATTCTAGTATATCGTCGCTTAGAGTTCTGTTTTTCCATTTGCTGATAAGTTCTACAATCGTGTAGGGGACGTACACATCAAATTCGCCTTTTTTTACCCTTTCTACCAGCTTTTCGGCTTCCTTTCTTCTTTCGTCAGTTTTCTCCCATTTTGCAACAGTTATCACGTCAAGATCTATGAGTAATTTTTTAGCCAAGGAGCAAACCTCCACAGCATTTGTTGTTAACCAATGAGGATGCGGTTAGATGTGAGCCAAATGACGTTAACTCTGCAT